>JBAQZZ010000001.1:0-2805 GCA_049791475.1 Flavobacteriaceae bacterium
AGTAAATAGTGACGTTGCAAAACCAAGTAGAACTATTTTTGCACAAGACCTTATAGAATTAAGAAAAAACCAAATTAATTATAAAATTAAAGTTAATGATATTCCTGAAAGCAGAATTGGTGCTAAACTAGTGGATATTTATAGAATAGATATGACACCAAAAGAACAATTTGAAGCTCAAGAACTTTTAAAATACTCGAAAGATTATTACAGAAAAAAAGGTGTTGGAAGACCTACAAAAAAAGATAGAAGAGATATAGATGATTTTACTGATGAATCATCCGTAGACTAAATTTAATGATTATTAAAACAAATTAAATAGATATTCTATCTCTCATTTGAAAAAAAAATAAAAGTATACAGATAAAAAAGAGTAATTTTATATTCAAATTTTAAAGCATAGCTTAATGACCGTTATGAACAACATTATACTTAACCACAACGAAATTAATCATAAAATAAGACGAATTGCTTTTCAAATTTACGAAAATAATGTTAATGAAACCGAAGTTGTTTTAGCTGGTATTGATGCAAATGGCTACATACTTGCGAAAAAATTGAAACTAGTTTTGCAAAAAATATCTAATATAAACGCTATACTTTGTAAAGTTATCATTGATAAAAAAAATCCTCATTTAGATATAAAAACATCGATACCTAATGAAGATTACAAAAACAAATCTTTAGTTCTAGTTGATGATGTTTTAAACTCTGGCACCACATTAATTTATGGTGTAAAACATTTTTTAGATGTGCCTTTAAAACAATTTAAAACAGCAGTTTTAGTTAATAGAAACCATAAAAAATATCCTGTTAAGGCTGATTTTAAGGGGATTTCTTTGTCTACTTCGCTTCACGAACATGTAGAAGTTATTTTAGAAGGTAAAACCTATGAAGTGTTTTTAAAATAATTTGAAAATTAATTCTTCAATAATATCTTTCTCGGTTTTATTATCTGTAGAAACCGTTATTTGTGCTTTATTATAAAATTGAGATCGTTCAAAAAGGTGCTTTCCTATAAATTCTGCCAATAAATCATCTGTTTCAATATGCGCTATTAATGGACGTTTTCCTTTTTCACCTTTCAATCTATCAATTATAGTTGGTATAGATGTTTTTAAATATATACTGGTTACATGATTAGAATTTAAAATAGCATCCATATTATTACTATAGCATGGTGTGCCGCCTCCTAGTGATAGAATTACATTATCTTTTTCTGAAAGAATACCAGTAATAGAAGCTGTTTCCAAACCTCTAAAATAAATTTCGCCTTTAGATTTAAAAATCTCTTTTATTGATTTTTTTTCATTTTCCTCTATGAAATCATCCAAATCGATAAAAGTATAATTTAATTTATCAGCCAGAATTCTGCCTAAAGTCGACTTTCCAGAAGCCATATATCCAATTAAAACTACAATCATTTTTATATTATAAATTGATTATTAAAAACATAGGTTTTAACGAGACAAAAAAACAAAAATTTCTTCAAAAAAAGTATGGTTTTATTAATTAAACATTTTATATTTGCACCCGCTAACAGCAATATGTTGTTAAATTAAGTTAATGACCCGGTAGCTCAGTTGGTAGAGCATCTCCCTTTTAAGGAGATGGTCCTGGGTTCGAGCCCCAGCCTGGTCACTAGAAAAAGTTAAGCTTTATTGCTTAACTTTTTCTATTTTTACATACTTCATAAAATGCGCACGTGGCGGAATTGGTAGACGCGCTGGCTTGAGGGGCCAGTATCCGTTTTAGGATGTGGAAGTTCGAATCTTCTCGTGCGCACTTTTAAACTTTCTTTAAATACATCCGAATAATTTTTTTAAAAAGTATTTTTTACTAACGATTATTAACGCTAATAAAATTTGTGAAAACTCATTTTTCTTCAAATGAAAATCCATATTTCTTTTAATTTAATAAAACTTAAATATGATAAGTTTTTTTATTAATAACTATCGTAAATTTATTTAATAAATTTATTACTTGTAATTCAATAAGAGACAGAAGTTTAAAATACTTTATAACATAAAATGATACCACATTTAGTACCATTGTAGTTCAACGAATTTAATTACCATGTATAGAAAACTTATTTAAATTAATTTAATGTATGTTATTATTGTACTAATAATTTACATTCCCTCTCATGGATTATTGTTCCCTCAAAAACCAAATCTGGTTAATAGCAACAAAAAAAGTTAATTAATTACTAAAGAATGAACCTAGATTCAGCATCGCTGCATAGAAACCCAAGAACAGATAAGGAGAAAAGCATATCTAAGGTCTGGACTAAATACCTTGGTATTCCAAACATAGGAATCGACGATAACTTTTTTGAAATGGGAGGCGATTCTTTGCTCACGCAACAGGTTTGTGATGCACTAAACAAACAATATAAACTGCACGTAACAGCAACACAACTATTCCAATATCCTACTATTGCCTTACTCTCAGAGCATCTATTTCCAACAAAAGTGGAAACTTCATCGTTTAAATTTCCATTAACTAAAAAGAAAGAAAGAACGACTGAAGATATCGCCATTATTGGAATGGCAGGAAAATTTCCCGGCGCTTCAAACCTAAATGAATTTTGGGAACTTCTAAAAGAAGGTAAAGAAACAATTTCATTTTTTAAACCTGAAGAATTAGATTTTAGCATACCTGATACCCTAAAAAACGATCCACAATATGTTAAAGCGCGAGGTATTGTACCCTCTGCAAAAACATTTGATGCCAGCTTCTTTAAAATCAATCAAAAGCTTGCTGAAATCATGGATCCTCAAATACGGTTATTTTTAGAAATAA
>JBAQZZ010000002.1:0-2863 GCA_049791475.1 Flavobacteriaceae bacterium
AAAGGATACAAAAACGATTCTACTAAATTAAATTTAAGCTCTTTATCTTCTGTAATTTCATAAGTTAAAAAAATCTCTCCCCAAAACTCACCGTCCGAAAAATCGGCTATAATCCATTTGTGGTTTAACATTTTTACGGTATTAATTAGCATTCGTCGCCCTTCACTAGAAGCATAAGGTATTATAGGATGCTCTCCTTTCACTTCATTTAACGTATAAAGTTGATCTTTTATAAACGGAATCAATTCACTAATATCATAACCATCATTTTCAAAATAACTTATGGCATCTTCATTTCTATCTAAGTTAAAATGAGAAGAGTTTAAAATATCATCTTGCAGTACCAAAATAGAATCTTTATATTTTTGAGTTTGTATTTTATAATCTCCTATTTTATTATTCATATCCTCAAATACGCGTTTCGAATTAACATACTGAAATAATATTAATAATACCGAAAACACAAACAGATACATAAAAATTCTTTGCTTCATTTTTTTTTATAAGTTTATTTGTAAGCCATCATAGGCTAAAAATACATTTTTTGGTAGTGTTTTTTGAACTTCGTTATGAAAACCAAGTAAATGACTAATATGTGTTAAATATGCCGTTTCAGGATTTACTTTCTTAATAAATGCCAAAGCTTCCTCTAAATTAAAATGAGATTGATGTGGCTCTATGCGAAGCGCATTAACTACCAATACTTTTACGTTTTTAAGCTTTTCTACCTCATTATCTTTAACCGTTTTCATATCCGTTAAATATGCGAAATCCTGAAATCTAAACCCAAATACTTGTAATTTATCATGTTTTCCGTTAATAGGGATAACTTCCAAGTTATTCAATCTAAAAGGTTCGTTTTTAATCCTATTTGTAATTACTGTAGGTGCTCCTGGGTATTTATTTTTAATTTTAAAAACATAATCAAATCGCTTTTTTAAAGCTTTTAACACCCGTTTGTGCGCGTAAATAGGGATATCGCCTTGTCTGTAATAAAAAGGTCTAATATCATCAAAACCTAAAACATGATCGGAATGCTCGTGAGTAAAAATAATGCCATCAATTTTATTACAATCTTCTCTAAGCATTTGTTGCCTAAAATCTGGCCCACAATCAATAACATAAGTAAAATTATCCCATTCTACTAAAATAGAAACCCGTAAACGCTTGTCTTTTTTGTCTTCACTTAAACAAACAGGGTGTTTGCTTCCTATGATAGGAATACCTTGAGATGTGCCAGTTCCAAGAAAAATAATTTTCAAATGCATTAAGTTTTCACAAAAATAGGTTATTTTTTTATTTACAGTACTTATTTAATACCTTTGTGATACAAGATATAACCTATGAATGATATGGAAATTACCATAAAAGGAGATAAAGAATTTGATGATATCCCGTCATTAAAATCAAAAGCTCTTCGTATAAACCTAAACGAAAATATTTACGGAACCTTTGCCGAAATTGGCGCAGGACAAGAAACTTGCCGTCATTTTTTTAGAGCTGGCGGTGCTTCTGGTACTATTGCTAAAGCGATGTCTGCCTACGATAAAGATTTTAGTGATGCCATTTATGGCGCTGAAGATGATGGTAGATATGTAACCGAGGCTCGTTTACGTAAGATGCTTTCTCATGAAATGAACCTCATGGAAAACAGACTAACACGTAAAAACAACCCTAATAAAATATTTTTTACTTACGCCAATACCGTTGCAACAATTGATTTTGCAAAACAATTTAAGGGCCACGGATGGGTTGGTATTAAATATCAGGTTGATTCGAAAGGTGATTATAATGAAATAATTTTACACGTTCGCTTCAAAGAAACTGATGCACGTTTGCAACAGGAAACGTTGGGTATATTGGGTACAAATCTAATTTATGGCGCATTTTACAAGTATAATGAACCAAAAAAACTCCTTAGGTATTTATATGACCATTTAGATAAAGACCAAATAGAAATTGATACGATCAACTTTTCTGGTCCTGTTTTTAAGAATATTGATAACAGATTAATGAGTTTACAACTTGTTAAAAATGGTATGACAGATGCCGTTATGTTTGGTCCTGATGGAACAAATGTGCTTCCAGCAAAAGTTTTTTACAAGAAGAATATTTTAGCATTACGAGGAAGTTTTAGACCCGTTACCAAGGTAAATATGGCTATGTATGAGAAATCATACGACATGTTTATCAAAGAAAATAAAGTTGACGTTGATAAAACGGTTGTCGTTTTTGAAATCACACTTTCTAATCTAAGAGCTGAAGGCGAAATAGATGAACAAGATTTTATTGATAGAGCAGATTTATTGTGTTCTTTAGGGCAATCGGTAATGATTTCTAATTTCCAAGAATATTTTAAAGTGGTTGAATATTTCTCTAATTATACCAAAGCCAGAATGGGATTAGCCATGGGTGTTAGTAATTTAGTAGATATTTTTGATGAAAAATATTATCGCCATATGAGTGGTGGTATACTTGAGGCTTTTGGTAAATTATTCTTTAAAGATTTAAAAGTTTATTTATACCCGATGTTAGATCCGAAGACTGGAGAACTAATAACTAGTGAAAATTTAAAAGTGTATCCACGTATGAAGGAATTATATAAATTCTTTAAATACAACGGAAAAGTAATTGATATTGAAAATTACGATACAAGTATTATGAGTATTTTTTCACGAGAAATTTTACGAAAAATATCTGAAGGAGAAGATGGATGGGAAGATATGGTACCAGAAGGTACAGCCGATTTAATAAAAGATTATCGTTTGTTTGGCTATACTAGAAGACCTCTAACATTAAGCCGAAAAAGAACTTTAGGCAAAGAATAAAAAAAGAGGCTATTTTAAATAGCCTCTTTTTTTAT
>JBAQZZ010000003.1:0-8774 GCA_049791475.1 Flavobacteriaceae bacterium
GGTCAGAATGTGTTTGATGTATCAACATCCTACAATGGCGAATGGGAAGTTGATGAAACTTTAAACACATTTTATGAAGCGTCAGGTTTCGGACTTATAGTTGTAGCTATAGACCATGGCGGAGAAAAACGTTTAAACGAGTATTCAGCTTGGGATAATGAGAAGTATGGAAAAGGAGAAGGAAAATTGTATTTGGATTTTTTAGTAAACACCTTAAAACCTGAAATAGATAAAGCGTTCAGAACAAAACCAGACAGCCAAAACACAGTTGTAATGGGGTCGTCTTTAGGTGGTTTATTTGCCCATTATGCAGCTATTAAACGGTCTGATATATTTGGGAAAGCTGGTGTGTTTTCACCTTCATTCTGGTATGCAAAAGATAGTTTTGAATTTACTGAGAAAGCAACAAACTTAGATCACAGTAAAATTTATTATTTAGTTGGTGCAAAAGAAGGAGATGATATGGTAAAATCTATCGGACAGATGGTGTTATTATTGAAAGACAAGGGTTTTACTGAAGATGAGGTTTTTGAAAAAGTTGTTCCCAATGGAATCCATAGCGAATCTTTTTGGAAATCAGAATTTAAGGAAGCTATTAAATGGTTATTTAAAATAAATAATGATAAAGAATGAAATCATTACAATACATATTTATAGGATTAATGATGTTTGGACAAAGCTGTGATCAGAAAAAAAAAGTAGTAAAAATAACTACTAATGAGGAAATGGTTATAAAAAAAAAGGAGGTCGTTTATCAAGTATTCACAAGATTATTTGGAAACACAAATACCACCAACAAACCGTGGGGAACTATCGAGGAAAATGGTGTTGGTAAATTCAATGATTTTACCGCAAAAGCTTTAAAAGAAATTAAAGATTTAGGCGTAACTCATATTTGGTTTACCGGAGTGCCTCATCATGGTGTTATAAGAGATTATACCACGTTTGGTATTTCAAATGACGACCCCGATGTGGTAAAGGGACGCGCAGGTTCACCTTATGCGGTAAAAGATTATTACAATGTAAATCCCGATTTAGCGGAAAATGTTGAGCACAGATTAGAGGAATTTCAAGACCTAATAAAGCGTACCCACAAAGCTGGATTAAAAACGATTATCGATATTGTACCTAACCATGTGGCACGAGATTACAAAAGTATTTCAAAGCCCGAAGGCATAAGAGATTTTGGTGAAGATGATGACACATCGGTCATTTACCATGTGAATAATAATTTTTATTACAATCCGAATGAAATGTTTAAAGTGCCCGTATGGAAAAATGGATATTCGCCCTTAGGAAATGAAAAACATCCACTTGAAGATGGAGAGTTTCCAGAAATGCCGGCAAAATGGACGGGCAATGGGTCAAGATTATCTCAACCAGATATGAATGATTGGTATGAAACTGTAAAAATTAATTATGGTATTTCACCTGAAGGTAAAAAAGATTTTGACGAACTTCCAGAAGGCTTTGAGAATGAAAATTATGAAAAACATTTTAACTTTTGGAAGGATAAAACCGTTCCTAATTCATGGATAAAGTTCAGAGATATAGCCCTATATTGGTTAGAAATGGGTGTGGATGGATTTCGGTATGATATGGCAGAAATGGTGCCAGTAGAATTTTGGAGTTATATGAATTCATCCATTAAGATGAAAAATCCAGAAGCATTTTTATTGGCTGAAGTTTATAACCCCGCTCTTTACAGAGATTATATCAAGAAAGGAAAAATGGATTATCTGTATGATAAAGTCCAATTGTATGATACCATAAAAAGTGTGATGCAAGGAAAAGGAAAAACAGATTATATTCCACCAATTCTTGATGATTTAAAAGACATAGAACATCACATGCTTCATTTTTTAGAAAACCATGATGAACAACGTTTAGCTAGTCCAGAGTTTGCAGGAAATGCTGAAAAGGGAAAACCTGCTATGGTGGTTTCGGCAACTTCAACAACTGCACCAACTATGATTTATTTCGGCCAGGAAGTAGGTGAAGATGGCTCTGAAAATGCAGGATTTGGAACCTCAACAAGAACTTCAATTTTTGATTATGTAAGTGTGCCAGCACATCAACGTTGGGTGAATAACAAAGAGTTTGATGGTGGACAATTAACAAACGAAGAAAAGGGTTTAAGAGACTTTTATAAAAGACTTTTAAATTTCTCAATAAACAGTAGTGCTTTGGTAGGAGATTATCAAGATATTCATTTGTATAATCGAGAACATACAGAAGGTTACAGTGCTAAAGTACTGTCTTTTGTCCGTTGGAGTGATGATGAAAAACTCATCATTGTTTCAAATTTTGATAGTAAAACTCCTTATGAATTTGAATTGAAAATACCTAAGCATGTAATCGAACATTGGAAGTTGGCTGAAAAGGCTTATGGTGTTGAAGACCAATTATACAATCAATTCAATGCAACTTTAAAAGTTGAAGAAGGTACTGGAACTATCAAAATAAAGCTAGATGCATTACAATCTTTCATCTTAAAAATTAAATAGAAATATGAAGTATTTATTAGTCTTAATATCGTTTTTAGTTTTTTTTAATTGTGAAGACAAAAAGGATATTCTTCAAGAAAAACCAAAAACACCTTTTGTTTGGGAAGGTGCAAATATATATTTCTTACTAACAGATCGTTTTAATAATGGCGATAAAACTAATGATGTTAATTTTGAAAGAACCAGTAAAACAGGGAAACTACGTGGTTTTGAAGGCGGCGATATTAAAGGAATTACACAAAAAATAAAAGAAGGTTATTTTACTAATTTAGGAATTAATGCCATTTGGATGACGCCAATTGTTGAGCAAATTCATGGCGGAACAGACGAAGGAACAGGTTTAAGCTACGGGTTTCATGGCTATTGGGCAAGCGATTGGACAACTATTGACCCCAATTTTGGAACTAAAGAAGATTTACATGAATTAGTTGAAGAAGCACACAAAAGAGGCATTCGTATTTTACTTGATGCGGTAATAAATCATACAGGACCAGTTACAGAAAAAGATTCTGTTTGGCCCGAAGAATGGGTTAGAACAGAACCTCAATGTGATTATAAATCTTTTGAAACAACAACGGCATGCACTTTGGTTGAAAATTTGCCAGATATTAAAACTGAAAGTAATGAAGATGTAGAATTACCATCACAATTAGTTGAGAAATGGAAAAAAGAAGGACGTTATGAAAAAGAAATAGCTGAATTGAATGTATTTTTTGATAGAACAGGCTACACAAAATCGCCTAGGTTTTATATTATGAAGTGGTTAACCGATTACATTACCGAATTTGGAATTGATGGTTATAGAGTAGACACCGTAAAACATACAGAAGCATACGTTTGGCAAGAATTTAAAAAAGAATGTGACTATGCTTTTACAGAATACAAAAAGAAAAACTCTAAAAAGGTATTGGATGATAATAACTTTTATTTAGTTGGAGAGGTTTATAATTACAATATTTCTCATACTAAGACATTTGATTTTGGAGATAAAAAAGTAGATTATTTTGATTCTGCTTTTAATAGTTTAATAAACTTTGAAATTAAATGGAATGCAGCTCAAATGCCCATAGAAGCTATGTTTAAAAAATACTCAAACATTCTAAATGGCGATTTAAAAGGCTATGGTGTTTTAAACTATTTAAGTTCGCATGATGATGATCAACCTTTTGATGCTGCCCGCAAAAAACCTTTTGAAACAGCTACCAAATTATTATTATGCCCTGGAACCTCACAAGTTTATTACGGCGACGAATCTGCACGTTCTTTAGTAATAGAAGGCACCACAGGTGATGCAACTCTACGTTCGTTTATGAATTGGGAGGCTATAAAAAATGATTCTAGCACACAATCTATTCTAGAATATTGGCAAAAACTAGGAAAATTTAGAGCAAATCATCCTGCTGTTGGAGCAGGTATCCATCAAATGATAACACAAGAACCTTATGTGTTTTATCGAAGCTATCAAAAAGAAGATTTTAAAGATATTGTTGTCATAGGTTTAGGTCTTCCAACAGGCGAAAAATCTTTAGACGTTTCAAAGGTTTTTAAAGACGGTGACTTACTTTTTGACAGGTATTCAAACCAAAAAGTTAAGGTTAGTAAAGGGTCAGTGAAACTGAATTCAGAGCATAGTGTTGTGCTAATTGAGAAAAAGTAAATATATTTTATACATTTAAATATACCCATACAAATACTATACATAAACTATAAGAGATACTAAATTTACTGTATTTTTAGTACATTTGTAACTGAACAGTTATGATTTTAAATGAAAAATAGTTTTCGGATAGCAGTTTTTTTGTGTTTTTCACTTGTTGGGTTATTAAACTCACAAGAACTGCCACCTATTGAAATCTACTCACCAGAGATATACGGAGCTGACAATCAAAACTGGTCAATCTCACAAGCTAAAGATAAATTTATTTATGTAGCCAATAATAAAGGGTTACTTGAATTTAATGGTGAAAAATGGCAATTGTATGATTCTCCTAACGGAAAAATGCGCTCGGTTAATGTAATAGATGATTTTATATACACTGGTTCTTACAGAGAATTTGGCTATTGGAAGAAAAACAAACTCGGTCTTTTAATTTATACATCGCTTTCTGAAAATCTTAATATAGAATTTTTAGAAGATGAAGAATTTTGGAGCATTATTAAAGTAGATGAGTATATCCTTTTTCAATCCTTAAAACGCATCTATATTTATAACCAATCAGATAATTCGTATTCTGTAATTAATTCTGAAACTCAAATCCATAAAATATTTAAGGTAAACGAGAGTATTTATTTCCAAAAATTAAAGGACGGTATTTATAAAATTAAAAATGGAAAATCTGAATTAATTTCAAATCATGAAATTATAAAGAATAATAAGTTGGTAAATATTCTTGATTATAAAGACAACCTATTAATAGAAACTGAGGATAGCGGATTCTTTATATTAGAAAACGAAACTTTATTACCATGGGATGTTCCGGCAAATAAATTGCTTTCCAATGTTAGCGTTTATAGAAGTGTGCAACTAAAAGACAAAAGTTTTGTTGTAGGCACACGATCGAATGGCATTTTTAATATAAGTTTTGAAGGCGAAATAAATTATTCCATAGATTATTCTAAAGGATTAAGTAATAACACCATACATTATATTTTTGAAGATTCAGAACATAATATTTGGCTGGCTTTAGAGAACGGAATTAATTGCGTAAATGTAGAATCTCCTTTTAAAATTTATAACGACAAACAAGGAAAAATAGGCACCATTTACGCATCTATATTATTTGATGATTATCTATACTTAGGTACAAATCAAGGCTTGTTTTACAAGTCTTTAAATGCACCAGAAAACGAATTTAAGTTTGTTTTTGGCACTGGCGGCCCTGTTAGGTGTTTAGTAGTATATGATAATACGCTTTTTTGTGGTCATGATATTGGTACTTTCATTATAAATAAAGACAAAGTAATAGATAATATTGAAGCATTAGGAACTTGGAATATTGTACCTATAAATAAAGAAAATACATTATTACTACAAGGCCATTATGATGGATTAAGTGTTCTTGAAAAAGTAAATAATACGTGGAGGTTTAGAAATAAAATTAAAGGATTTGATATTTCAAGCAAGTTTTTTGAAATACTTAACACTAACAATATTTTGGTAAGCCATGAATATAGAGGTGTGTTTAAAATTAAAGTAAACGACGATTTTGCTAGAGCGACTGAGGTTGTTAAAGATTCAACTATTGAAAAAGGGCAACACTCCAGTTTAATTAAATATAACAACAACTTGTATTACAGTTTTTCTGAAGGTGTTTTTAAATATAATGCTTTAAACAATCAATTTCAAAAAGACACACTTTTAAGTCAGTTATTTGAAAAAGAAGAATACACCTCCGGGAAACTCATACCAGACGTTGCCAATAATATACTTTGGGGCATTTCAAAAAAGGATATAAGTTACTTATCTCCAGGAAAATTAAGTAACATTCCAAAGGTGAATAAAATCTCTTTTTCTAAAGGATTGCCAAGAGGTTTAACAGGCTATGAAAACATATCGCACTTAAAGAATCAAGAATATTTAATAGGAACATCTATGGGGTATATCGTTCTTGATTTAGATAAGGTTCATGATAAATCATACAACATTTCAATAAATTCAATCACCATTGGTAGTTTGGAGCATGATATACTTCATTCAATAGATAAAACAGTTAAAGGCGAATTTGATAATAAAGAAAGTACTTTACAATTTAGTTATAGTGTTGCAGAGTTCGATAAATATCTTGATACAGAATATCAATATCAATTAGAAGGTATTTCTTCTCAATGGAGTTCTTGGTCATCAAATTCTAGTGTTTTGTTTAAAAATTTACCTTTTGGAGACTATACTTTTAAAGTTAGGGCTAGTATTGGTAATAAAATCTCCAATAACATTGCTTCATATAGTTTTTCAATAAAACGACCTTGGTTTCTATCAAATATCATGATGATAACCTACGTTGTTTTAGTATTCTTATTTTCGCTATTTATACATAATATATACAAGCGTTATTATAAAAACCAACGCGAAAAGTTAATGGAGAAAACCTTAAGAGAATTAGAACTTAAGGAGCTTGAAAACAAACAACAACTTATGCGTTTTAATAATGAAAAATTAAGACAAGACATTGAAAATAAAAATAGAGAGTTGGGTATTTCTACTATGAGCTTAATTAAGAAAAACGAATTTTTAAATAGCATTAAAAAAGAATTACAAAACACTCCAGAAAATAAAAATTTAAAGAGTGTTATTAAAATAATTGATAGAAACCTTAATAATTCTGACGATTGGAGTCTTTTTGAAGAAGCCTTTAATAATGCTGATAAAGACTTTCTTAAAAAGATAAAGAGTGAACATCCATCGCTTACCTCAAACGATTTACGATTGTGCGCTTACCTTCGTTTAAATTTATCCTCAAAAGAAATAGCACCACTACTTAATATATCACCAAGAAGTGTAGAGGTAAAGCGATATAGATTGCGAAAAAAGATGGATTTAAAGCACGAGTCGAGCTTATCAGATTATATTTTAGAAATGTAAGTACTATACACATCTATTATTTACCCATACAATGCCACAACATTTCTTTTTTTTTACAAAACCTCCAAATACATTATTAATAGTAGTGCTCTCGGTTTTTTAAAGTTTTATTAAAAAAGAACATCTTTTTTTATTGTGTATGTTTTTTGTTGAGGTTTAAAATTATAATTCTTCAATTTATCCTATTAAATTTACTTAAACTCAAAAAAACTAAATAATATGAAACAAACGTTCTTAAAAATTCTAGCGTTTTTCTTTGTTGCATACACTAGTGCGCAAAGTATAGACGTTAGTGGAAACGTGCAAGACAATACGGGATTCCCTATACCAGGAGTTAACGTACTTGTCAAAAACACAAGCAAAGGTGCGGTTACCGATTTTGATGGTAACTTTACAGTTACTAATGTAGAAATTGGCGCTACCCTTACTTTTAGCTACATTGGTTATGTAACAAAAGAATTTGTTGTTACTAATAATTCTAATTTAACCATCCAATTAGAAGAAGATCTTGCGCAATTAGATGAGGTCATAGTAATTGGATATGGAACTCAAACTAAAAAGGAAATCACAGGAGCTGTTAGTGTAGTTTCAGCTGAGACTATTGAGGCTTTAAAACCAACGCGAATCGAGCAAGCATTGCAAGGTCAAGTAGCTGGGGTTAACATTACTACGCAATCGGGTACACCAGGTGGAGGTGCAACAATTAGCATTAGAGGTGTGTCTACAAATGGAGATAGCAGACCTTTAATTTTAGTAGATGGAAATGTTATAGAGGATTTAAGTGTTTTAAATCCGAACGATATTGAAAGTATGAATATTCTTAAAGATGCAACTGCGGGAATTTATGGTGTAAGAGCTGCCAATGGCGTTATTTTAATAAAAACTAAAACTGGTAGAAAAGAGTCACCACTAACAGTAGAGTATAATGCCTTTGGAGGTTTTCAACAAACAACACGAAAAATACCGGTTTTAAATGCCACTGAATATGGGCTAATTGTGAATGAAGCTTCAGTTGCCGCTGGTAATTCTGCTCCATTTTCTGATTTGGCAGCTTTAGGTGTTGGAACCGATTGGCAAGACCAAGTGTTTGAAAACGCTCCTATTCAAAGTCATAGTATATTAATGAAAGGCGGAGGAAAAAAATCAACATATGCCTATAGTGGTTCGTTTCTAACTCAAGATGGTATTGTTGGCGGTAGTGATTCAAACTTTACTCGTTTTACGAATAATATAAACTATAGTTTAGATTTTTTAGAAAATTTTAAATTGACTTCTGGACTAACGTTGATGCGAACAAATAAAAGAAATCTTCCAGAGAATTCTAATGCATCTGTCTTATTTAATGCTATTAATATGGCTCCAACATTCGGCATTCGAGATGCAAATGGAGACTATACCTTAGCCGAAGGTTTAGGCGCAGAAGTTATTAATCCTCTAGCGCAGATAGATGATACTTTCGACAGACGTAAGGTTATAAGGTTAAGTGGTAATGCAGGATTATCTTATACTTTTCTTGACCATTTTACAGCACAAACTAATATTCAATTTAATTATACAGAAGACGCAGGAAAGGTTTTTGAACCTATTGCATTTTTTGGAAGTGGTAAAGTATTTAACATTGAAAGAAGCCTTGTTTATGAAAGGTTAGATTATTATAGAGACTATACTTTTGATGCTTTTTTAAAGTA
>JBAQZZ010000004.1:0-17858 GCA_049791475.1 Flavobacteriaceae bacterium
GGCTTCATTTTGGTTGGTCTGTTTTATTTTGTCTTTTCCTCCTTTATCTTCTACTATTAATCTAAATAATTCCCCGACGGTTCTACCTCGGGGTTTCCGTATTCACCTCACCTTTGGGGCGGGGCAAAATATAATCCCGAAAGCTTTCGGGACGGTTTTTGGTCTCAAGGCCAAAATGATCCCGATAGTTATCGGGACGGCGAAATACCCCCATGGCTTGCCTCGGGGATAGTCGGTTTTAAGAAATTTTTTATCACTTCTGTTTTATAACATAAACTTCCTGATTTACAGCAATTAATCAAAGTGTTAATATTTAACTTTTCATGACATAAGTCATTAAAATAAACAGTTTTAGCTTGTAAATTTATAGTCACTTATTTTATAAATAATAAACTAAACATATATTATGGAAGTCTTACAAAAAGCCCGAAACAATGTTTACAAATTTGGAAACAAAACGGCAGATGGTAATAGTAAAATGAAAAACCTTTTAGGAGGTAAAGGAGCAAACTTGGCAGAAATGAGTGCCATTGGTATTCCTGTACCGCCCGGTTTTACTATTACAACAGAAGTTTGTACAGATTACAATTTACTTGGCAAAGATAAAGTTGTACAAATGATTAAAAATGAAGTAGAAGAATCCATAGCAAATATAGAGTCTTTAATGAATTCTAAATTTGGAGATAAAGACAATCCGTTATTGGTTTCGGTTCGTTCTGGAGCGAGGGTTTCTATGCCGGGGATGATGGATACCGTTCTAAATTTAGGGATGAATGATGAGGTTGTTACAGGTTTGGCAAAAAAAACCAACAATGAGCGATTTGCGTGGGATTCTTATCGCCGGTTTATTCAAATGTATGGCGGCGTAGTGTTGGGTATGAAACCACATGCAAAGGAAGATATAGATCCCTTTGAAGAAATAATGGAAAATTTAAAACACAAACGATCTATTATATTGGATACCGAGTTTACCATTCAAGATTTAAAAGATTTGGTTTACGATTTTAAAGAAGCAGTTAAAAAAAGAACTGGTCATGATTTTCCATTAAACCCTTGGGATCAATTATGGGGAGCAGTTATTGCAGTTTTTAATAGTTGGAATGGCAATAGAGCGGTTTATTATAGAACGATGCACGGATATCCGGCAGATTGGGGAACGGCTGTTAATGTACAGGCCATGGTATATGGAAACATGGGCGATGACTCTGGTACGGGTGTCTGTTTTACACGGGATGCCGGCACAGGTGAAGATGTTTTTAATGGTGAATATTTAATAAATGCGCAAGGTGAAGACGTTGTAGCGGGTACTAGAACACCACAGCAAATAACAAAATTGGGCTCTTTAAGATGGGCGGAATTGGCTAAAATTGAAGAAACCGATAGAGCTGAAAACTATCCATCGCTAGAAGAGTTAATGCCAACAATATTTGAAGAACTAAACACCTATCAGCAAAAAATGGAAGACCATTATCGCGATATGCAAGACATGGAATTTACCATTCAACAAGGTAAGCTTTGGATTTTGCAAACCAGAAACGGTAAGCGTACAGGTGCTGCCATGGTTAAGATAGCAATGGACTTGTTGAAGCAAGGAACTATTGATGAAAAAGAAACCTTACTTAGAATAGAACCTAATAAATTAGATGAGTTATTACACCCTGTTTTTGATTTAAAAGCGTTAAAAAGGGCTAACGTTATTGCACAAGGTTTACCGGCATCCCCAGGAGCGGCAACCGGTAAAATCGTGTTTTTCGCAGATGAAGCCAATAAGTACAAAAACAGTATTTTGGTACGTATAGAAACTTCCCCAGAAGATTTAGAAGGTATGAATATTGCCAAAGGTATTTTAACGGCTCGTGGCGGGATGACCTCCCATGCAGCTGTTGTGGCGCGTGGTATGGGTAAATGCTGTATTTCGGGAGCAGGAGCCTTAAAGATTAATTATAAAACAAGAACCCTTACTGTTGGTGAACATGAATATCATGAAGGAGATTGGATTTCTTTAAATGGTTCAACAGGAAATATTATAGAAGGAAAAGTAGCTACCGTAGAACCAGAGTTGAGTGGTGAGTTTGGAGAAATCATGAAGCTATCAGACAAGTACGGGGTTATGAAAGTCAGAACTAATGCGGATACACCTAAAGACGCAAAAATCGCTCGTAATTTTGGTGCTCAAGGCATTGGTTTAACCCGAACCGAACACATGTTTTTTGAGGGTGACCGTATTAAAGCGATGCGGGAAATGATTTTGGCTGATACCGTTAAAGGTAGAAAGCTAGCACTTGAGGAATTATTGCCCATGCAACGTTCAGATTTTGAAGGTATTTTTGAAGCTATGGAAGGATTATCGGTTACCATTCGCTTATTAGACCCACCTTTACACGAGTTTGTACCACATCAATTAGCTACCCAAAAGGAACTTGCAGAAGATATGCACATATCATTACTGGCAGTAAAAAATAAAGTGGCGGAATTGGAAGAATTCAACCCCATGTTAGGCCATAGAGGTTGCAGATTGGGAAATACCTATCCCGAAATCACAGAAATGCAAACTCGCGCTATTATTGAAGCGGCACTTAATTTGAAAGAAAAGGGCGTCATTTGCAAACCGGAAATTATGGTGCCCCTAGTTGGAACGGTTAATGAATTTGTATCTCAAGAGCAAGTTATTAGAAGTGCCGCCAATAAAGTTTTCGAAGAACGGAATGACGCCATTGAGTATTTGGTTGGCACTATGATTGAAATTCCTAGAGCGGTCCTAATGGCAGATAAAATTGCGGAGCATGCAGATTTCTTTTCTTTTGGCACCAATGATTTAACACAATTAACATTTGGATATTCTCGTGATGATGCTGGTAAATTCTTGCCAATTTACATCAGCAAAGGTATTTTAAAAGTGGATCCGTTTGAAGTTTTGGACCAAGAGGGTGTTGGGCAACTTATAAAAATGGGAACTGAACGAGGTAGAAGTACAAAACCAGATTTAAAAGTTGGTATTTGTGGCGAACATGGCGGCGAACCAAGTTCAGTGGAATTTTGCTATAATATGGGAATGGATTACGTAAGCTGTTCACCATTTAGAGTGCCCATTGCAAGAATCGTATCGGCGCAAGCGGTTATTAAAAAGAATTTATTAGATATTCAAATAAAATAAGTAAAGCCTTAGTTTAGCAATAAACCAGGGCTTTTTAAGTTAATCATTATTATCAATATAAAATAAATGAAGTTTGATAATCACAAAGACTATTTTTTAATAGCTCATTACAAACAACTACCAAAAGCTAACTTAATGATTTTATTTTGCCAATAATGTGTTTAAATAGCGAATTAATTTTTCCAATTAATTCGCTATTTTTAAACTTATTCCAGTATGGTAAAAAAAATGAGATTTTATTTATACTTTTTTAGTAGAAATTGTATATTTGCCCACCATAAAGACAAACACAATTTGTTTTTAAATAGTTCTTTTTGACTTTAGTGTACCATTAGGTGCGTGTACACGGTTAAAAGTACTCTAAAAACTTGAAATACAAGGTGTTACAAAATATTATTTTGTTCTGCCACCCCGCACTGTTTTCGTAGAAACATAAAAACTACGGGCTCTTAGCTCAGCTGGATAGAGCACCTCCCTTCTAAGGAGGCGGTCGAAGGTTCGAATCCTTCAGGGCTCACTTAAAGCTTCACTATTTCTAGTGAGGCTTTTTTGTTCAATCTACTTTAGAAGTAATAATTACAATTTTTTCATTATTTAAATCTGTAGTAAAGAATAAATATTGATTTCCTCCATCTTTAATATTGAACTTATTTCTTAAGTTTTGAACCGTTTCAGGAAAATTTCTTATTGTTATATTAGCTTTTATAATTGATAATTTTTTAAGCGCCTTTTTATTGTAGAGTAATATTTTGTGAATCTCAAAAGTTCTTCCAGGAAAGTTAATGGCTATTTCACTGGTATACAAATGAGAATGTTTATGAAGCTTGCAAACGTTTAGTTTGTTTGAAACAGAATGGAAAGCACCCGCTTTTAAAATAGCTGCGTTAGGTTCATATAAATACGAAAGGGGTAAATTATATTTAGATTCTGAAACTTTTTCGTTCTCCAATATGAAGTTAAAGGATTCGTTTTTATCCTTTTTGATATTGATAGTTTCAATATGTATTTCGCCCTCAAATTGATTTTCTAAAACCCAAAGTAATTCTTTTACTTCATTATTAACAGCAACAACATGAATGGTTTTAACATGTTTCAATTCGCCAATACCAAGAGATAAATCGAGTAGAGGCGATGTTTTAATCATGATATTTTTAGAATGCTTAAAAAGTACATCTAAATATTCAGGTACATTGGGCAAACAATCGTTTAAAAAGAATACTTTTCCTTTACTATCATGTCTTCTGGACGGGTCAATATAAATCCAATCATAATTTTTGGAAGCTGTTTTTAAGTATTCAATACCATCAGTTTGTATTGTTTTTATGTTTTCAACACCAAGTTGACTGAAATTATGCTCTACAATTTCTGAAAGTGAATCATTTATTTCACAATGGTCAACTATTTTAAAGTGTTTTGAAAAGTAAAAACAATCTACTCCAAATCCACCAGTTAAATCGATTATGGAATCACCTTTAATTAATTCCGATTTGTATTTAGCAGTAATCTCTGAAGATGTTTGCTCAATATTTAGCTTATTTGGGTAGTATATATTTTTTGTTTGAAACCAAGTTGGTAGTTTTTTATCACAACGTTTTTTGGCTTCAATTTGCTCAATAACTTCTTTAGTTTCAGTATTCTGAAAAGTAGTTCCTTTTAGCATTAAAGCGTTGATGTCTGAATTTAAATTTTCATTTATAAACTCTTGAATTTCAGTATTTAAAATAGAATGATTCAAAAGCTGTTATAAACCTTTAGTAAGTTTTTTAACTATTTTATTTTCAGATAAAAATTCTTTTAAAATCACTTTTATCGCAGTGTAAGCAGGAACAGCGATTATTAAACCAATGATGCCAAAAAGAATTCCTGTAATTAATATCACTAAAAATATTTCTAGCGGATGTGACTTTACACTTTTTGAAAAAATTATGGGTTGACTACCAAAATTATCAACCAATTGCCCTATAAGAAACACAATAAATACCCAAAATGTTTTTGGCAAAATAACATCGCTAAAACTTTCTCCAAGGTTGCTTGTCATGGTAAGTGTTAGCAGTAAAAAAGCACCAATTACAGGTCCAACATAAGGAATTAAATTTAGTAAAGCGCATAAAAAAGCAATGACTATGGCATTTTCAACACCTATAATTAAAAGGCCAATGGTATAGATAATGAATAGTATAAGTATTTGGAATATTAGACCTACAAAGTATCTTGATAACAAATCTTTAATTTTTGTTGATGAGTTTTTCCAGCGCGATTCTTTATTTTCGGGGATGAAAGTTAAGAGACCATTTTCGAATAAACGGCTGTCTTTTAAAAAGAAAAATGATATAAAAAGCACAGAAAATAAACCAACACTAAAACTTCCTAAACCACTGATTATGGAATTTAAGAAGTTAGGTATTAACGAATAATCTATTTTTGATAATAGGTTAGATTCTTTCAAAGACTGCTCGATGTCAATTTGATTTAAATCGAAATAACTAATTATTTCAATATATAAATTTTCAATATTTCCTTGTAATTCCTCAATATTTAAAAGTGATAAATTTTGTCCTTGTTTTATTATAAGAGGAATAAATAGACCAACCAAGCCAATAAATAAACTTAAAAGAACAACCATGGTAACAATTACCGCTATAGTATTTTCAAATTTTAGTTTATTTTCTAAAAATAAAACGATGGGTCTGCCAATTAGAGAAATAACTGCTGCAATAGCCACATAACCAATAACCGATTGTATTTGATATAAAAAATATAATATGAGCGCAACACCTAAAATAATAGCGATGGCTTTTAAAATACCGTTTGATATGGTGTTTGAGTTCATTTAGTAAATATAATATTATTTGTCATTACGAAGAAGGTACAACTGAAGTAATCTTGTAATTTGAAACTTTAAATAAACAGATTGCTTCACTTTATTCGCAATGACGACTAAATCAATTGCTTCGTAATTTCATAAAGTGCAATATTTGTTGCTTGTACAACATTCATACTGCTATTATGTCCAAACATATCTATGTGAATTACAGCATCAGATTGTTTTAAAATAGATTCTGAAATGCCAAAATTTTCATCACCAATTACTAATACCATTGGGTTTTTTTTTGAGAATTGAGTATTATGAATAGGTTTACTTTCTGTTGTTATTTCTAGTGAAATTATTTGATAACCTTTAATTTTTAGGTCTTTAATAACCTCAGAAGCGGATTTTTGAATGTCATAATCAACTACTTTTTCTGTGGCTCTCGATGTTTTTGTTATTTTTCGGCCAATAGAAATACCTTCTCCACAAAGTATTAGTTTCTCAATCCCAAAAGCGTCTGCTGTTCTAAATAAACTTCCAATATTTGGCGCATTGGTAACATTGTCGCAAACTAGTATGATTGGAAACTTTTGTTTTTTAAAGTTAGTATTGTAATGGGTGAGTTGCATTTTTTTAGTTAGCAGTTAGCAGTTAGCAGTTAGCAGTTGGCAGTTAGTAGTTCTTTCTTTCCGACTTAGCGCCTTTGCGAGAAATTCAATTCTCAAAAGCATATTTAACAATATTAGCACCCATTTGTAATGCTTTTTCTCTAACGTCTGCGGGGTCGTTGTGTATTTCAGGGTCTTCCCAACCATCACCTAAATCACTTTCATAAGTAAATAATAAAACTAATCTATCTTCATTGAAAATACCAAAAGCTTGCGGGCGTTTACCATCATGTTCATGTATTTTTGGTAGCCCTTTTGGGAATTTATAAGCCATATTAAAAACTTCATGATTTGAAGGAATTTCAACTAAATCTTTATTTGGAAATACTTTTTTGAGCTCTTTTTTGATGTACGGCTCCATACCATAATTATCGTCAATATGTAAAAAACCACCTGATATTAAATAATTTCGAAGGTTTTCGGCATCAGTTTCGCTAAAAAACACATTGCCATGTCCTGTCATATGAAGTAAAGGATATTGAAAAATATCAGGACTACCAACTTCAACGGTTTCAGGTTTTGGGTTTATTTTAGTACTTATGTTCGCATTACAATAGGCTATTAAATTTGGCAAAGCTGTTTGGTTTCCGTACCAATCTCCGCCTCCTTTATATTTTAAAATAGCTAGGTCTTGAGCGCATAAGCTAAAAGCTAAAAGTGAAAAGCTAAAAGTGAAAATTTGTTTCATAGGTTGTTAACAAGTGTGAATGTTAAAAATTAATTTAAATATATAACTAAAATTGTTAGGTTGGTTTCTATATTTGTAAAAAAGAAAACCACTTCCAAACAAGAGAAGTGGTTCTATTAAGATAAGGCCTATTTGTCTCTGTTAGCTCAAATACAAAATGAGTCAGTAACTTATAGGTCTTTAGGTTTTACAAATATAGGTCTGGGATTATATAAAATAGCTATAAAAACAAGTTAGATTGTTAACTAGTAGTTAACAATCTAACTGTTAATAAGTTGGTTTTTTTGTTAGTAACAGGTTTATAAGAATGTGTTATTTTGATAAATTATGCATTTACAAAGGCTACCGAATGACATGCTACAACAGCAGCAGTTTCAGTTCGTAATCTGGTTTCTCCCAAAGTTACAGGAATAAAATTATTTTGAAGCGCTGTTTCAATTTCTTTAACAGAAAAATCACCTTCGGGTCCAATTAAAATAGTGATATCTGTTTGAGATTTTAATTGTTTTTTTAAAGATTTTCTATCGGTTTCTTCACAATGGGCAATGAATAAAACACCTTTAAAATCTTGTTTTATAAAGTCTTTAAATGCGATAGTGTCATTTAGTTTTGGTAAATAACAGTTTAATGATTGTTTTGTTGCCGATTGTAAAATTTTTTCAAAACGTTCGGTTTTTATGACTTTACGTTCGCTATGGTCGCAAATAATAGGCGTAATACTATCAATACCAATTTCGGTAGCTTTTTCTAAAAACCATTCGTAACGATCGTTCATTTTAGTTGGTGCCACTGCTAAATGTAAACTGTATTCTCGTTTTGGTTGTAACATTTTTGAAACGATATTAACCATGCATTTTTTTATATCTGGAATGGTGATTTCGGCAGTAAATAAATAACCTTTTCCATTGGTAATATTTAGCGTATCGCCAACCGATTTACGTAATACTTTTACAATATGCCTGCTTTCTTCTTTATCAAAAGAAAATTCTGTGGTGGTTTCAGTAATATTTGGGTTATAGAAGAGTTGCATTTTATTTAACTATATTTTCAACCTAGCCGAAGCCATTACATCCTGTTCAGCGAAATCATTTTCTAAATATTTAAGATAACCAACAATGGCTATCATAGCTGCATTATCGGTAGTAAATTCAAATTTAGGAATGTAGGTTGTCCAGCCAAATTTTTGTTCGCCATCTTTTAAGGCTTGTCGTATTCCAGAATTTGCCGAAACGCCACCACCAATAGCAATATGTTTTATATCCGTTTGCTTTACAGCAAGTTTCAATTTATCCATCAAAATACCAATAATAGTATATTGAATAGAGGCGCAAATATCATTTAAGTTTTCGCTTATAAAATTAGGATTTGCTTTTACTTCTTTTTGAATAAAATAAAGAATAGCCGTTTTAAGCCCCGAAAAACTAAAGTTTAAACCTTTTACTTTAGGTTTGGTAAATTTAAATGCTTTGGGGTTTCCAAGTTGTGCGCGTTTATCAATTTCTGGTCCAGCGGGATAGCCTAAACCGAGAATTTTTCCGCTTTTATCAAAAGCTTCACCAACGGCATCGTCAATAGTTTCGCCAATAACAGTCATGTCAAAATAATGATCAACTCTAACAATTTGTGTGTGTCCGCCAGAAATAGTCATCGCTAAAAACGGAAACGGTGGTTTATTAAATTCTTCTTCATCAATAAAATGTGCTAAAATATGCGCCTGCATGTGATTCACATCTATTAAAGGAATTTTTAAGCCAAAAGCTAAAGATTTTGCAAAAGAAGTGCCTACCAACAAACTTCCCATTAAACCAGGACCTCTTGTAAAGGCTATGGCATGAAGTTGGTCTTTTGTGATATTCGCTTTTTTAAGCGCTTGATGTACTACAGGTACTATGTTTTGTTGATGCGCCCTGGAGGCTAATTCTGGTACTACACCACCAAACGCTTCATGTATTTTTTGGCTAGCCACAACATTGCTTAAAATTTTACCGTTGCGTATTACCGAAGCCGCTGTATCATCGCAAGATGACTCAATTCCAAGAATATAAATATTTTGTTCAGTCATTAATCAATTTTAGGCACAATAATTGTTAATTTTGAAAATATGTAAACGTCTGTAGCCTAAGTTTTATTCGTAATTACAAAGGTAGGGCATTCTTATTAAAATATTAAGTCTAAAAAGTATCAAAAAGGCATTTAAAATAGCGTACAAAATAGTTGGTATCATATTGATGCTATTTATTATTTTGGTGTTAATTCTATCCATCCCTTTTGTACAAACGGGTCTTGGAAATTACGCTACCAAAAGAATTAACGACGATTTTGGTACTAACATAAACATAGATAAAGTAGGCTTACAATTTAATGGCGATGTTGAACTTAAAAGTGTTTACGTTGAAGATTATAAAAAAGATACGCTTATTAGTATTGCGGAATTAAATACCTCAATTCTAAATTTCAAAAATTTATATAACGGAAAATTAGTTTTTGGCGATATTGATGTTATCGATTTAATTTTCAATATAAAAAAATACGAAGGTGCCGAAGAAACAAACTTAGACGTTTTTGTAGCTAAGTTTGATGACGATAACCCCAGAACAGAAAAAAGTAGTTTTTTATTATCATCAAGCGATGTGTCTATTTATAATGGCATTTTTAGTTTGTCTGATGAAAATAGAGAAACTACAAAGATTATAGAATTTAAAAACTTGAATATTAATGCCACTAATTTTTTAATAAATGGTAGCGATGTAAGTGCTAGAATTAATACGTTGTCTTTTAAAGATAGTAGAGGCTTGGTTATGAAAAACATGACCACCAATTTTAGCTATACTTTAGAAGAAATGACCTTTGCTAATTTGAATATTAAAACACCAAAGTCGGTTTTAAAAGGCGACTTGAAGTTTAAATATAATCGAGAAGATTTTAAGTTTTTTGAAGATAGAGTGCTAGTTGAAGCTAGTTTTAAAGATTCTAATATTCAATTAGATGAATTAAATACATTTTATAACGAATTTGGTGTAAACCAGAATGCGTTGTTTAGCGGCGATTTATCAGGAACTTTAAATGATTTACAAGCCAATAATTTAAAAATAAATACAAGTACCAATACAAGAATTTACGGGAATATAAATTTTAAAAATCTATTTAGTAAAGAAGATGATAATTTTTATATGAACGGTGATTTCTCATACCTTTCTTCAACTTACAAAGATTTGAAAGGCTTATTGCCTAACGTTCTTGGTGAAGCAATACCATCATCTTTCGATAGATTAGGGACTTTTACTATAACAGGAAATTCTCAAATAACAACCTCTAAAATCATTGCAGATATTAAAATTAATACCGATCTAGGTTTTGTTGATTCCAATCTAGAAATTGAAAAGATAAATGATATTGATAATGCAAATTATAAAGGTAAAATTATATTTAAAGAGTTTGATTTTGGTGTCTTTTTAGATGATCCAAATGTAGGTTTAGCGTCTTTAAATTTTGATGTTAAAGGAAGCGGGTTTACATCAAAAAATATTAATACCAAAGTAACAGGAGATGTATTTGAAATCTATTTTAACGAATATAATTACACAGGCGTTAAAGTAGCTGGAAACATTCGAAATAATATTTTTGATGGTAATTTAATTGCTAACGATAAAAATTTAAGATTAAACTTTACAGGATTAGTCGATTTTTCAGAGGATGTTAATAAATACGATTTTGAAGCCAATGTTGATTTTGCTAATTTAAATGCATTAAACTTTGTAAAAAAAGATAGTATTTCAATTTTTGAAAGTAACGTAAAAATGAACATGAATGCTAGCGGTTATGATGATGCATATGGTAAAATTTCATTCAGTAATACCTCATACAAAAATGAAAATGATACGTATTATTTTGATAAATTCGATGTTTCTTCACGTTTTGAAAAAGACTTACGTTTTATAGAAATAAATTCACCAGACATTGTTGAAGGGAATTTAAGTGGCCGTTTTCGTTTTAGAGATTTAAAAAAGCTTTTTGAGAATTCTTTAGGGCATATTTATACAAATTACGTGCCTCACAAGGTACAAACTAACCAGAGTATCGATTTTAATTTTAAAATTTACAATAAAATTATCGAAGTTATTTATCCAGAAATTGCTTTGGGTAAAAACACATTTATAAGAGGTCGAGTAGAAAGTGATGAAAAGAAATTTAGGCTCACATTTAAATCTCCTGAAATTAAACTAAAAGATTACTTTGTAAATAATATAGAACTACAAGTAGATAATAGTAATCCACTTTTTAATACCTATGTTGAGTTAGATAGTTTAAAAACCAAATATTACAACATTTCAAAGTTTAATTTGATTAACGTAACCGTTAACGATACACTTTTTATGCGTTCAGAATTTAAAGGAGGTCAGCGCAATAACGATAACTTTAATTTAAGTTTTTATCATACTATTAATGAGGCAAATGAATCGGTAGTTGGCTTTAAAAAATCAGATGTTACCATTAAAAATAACACTTGGCTTATTAATGAAAAAAGTGATAGATTAAATAAAATATCATTTAGTAAAGACTTAAATTCTTTTAAAATTGATGGCTTTAAAGTAAATCATGACAATGAAGAAATCTCGCTCTCAGGTTTTATAAAAGATTCTACTCAAAAAGATTTAAAACTTAATTTTAAAAATGTTGAATTAGCTAATGTTACCCCAGATTTAGATAGTTTATCATTTGCAGGTAATGTAAATGGTAAGTTAGATATTTTACAGAAAAACGGAAGCTATCTACCAAATTCAACCATTGTTATTGATGATTTAAAAGTAAACGATTATTTATTAGGGTCGTTTGATGCCGAAATTGCCGGAAATGAAAATTTAACGAATTATAACGTAAATGCTACCATAAAAAATGATGAATCAAAATCTTTTGTAGCCAAAGGAGATATTGATGTTACCAGAAATAAATCGAAAATAAATGTAAATCTGGATTTTAATAAATTTAATCTATCACCTCTTAACCCTTTGCTTGATGGGGTTTTAAGCAATATAAGAGGCAATGCCACAGGTAATGTAAAAGTAGTAGGGGATTTAAGGCAGCCAGATATAAACGGAGAGCTTACTTTAAAAAAATCGGGTTTGGGTATTCCTTATTTAAACATAGATTGTAATTTTAATGATAATGCATCAGTAACTCTTAAAAACCAAAGTTTCATTTTTAATAAAATTAAGTTAACCGACACCAAGTACAGCTCTAAAAGCGAATTAAATGGTTCTATAAGTCACACAAATTTTTCAAATTGGAGTTTAGATTTAGATTTAAGTACTACGAGGTTTTTGGTTCTAGATACCAAGGAAAGTGAAGATGCACCCTATTATGGTACTGGTTTTGTAGGTGGTGTAGCCAGTATTTACGGGCCAACAGATGAATTGGTAATTAGTGTTACGGGCGAAACAAAAGCAGGAACAGTATTTAAAATACCTTTAAGTGATGGCGAATCTTTTGGTGATAATACCTATATACATTTTATAACTCAAGAGGAGAAAGAAGCTAGAAAAAAAGGGATAGAAATTGTTGTTAATGATATTAAAGGACTTGAATTAAAGTTTGATTTAGATATAACAGAGGATGCAGAAGTAGAAATTATTATTGACAAAAACTCTGGACACTCCATGAAAGGTCGAGGGCGAGGCGGTATATTGGCGGAAATAAATACCAATGATAAATTTAAATTATGGGGTGATTTCTCGGTTTTTGAAGGTATTTATAATTTCGCATACGGTGGTTTAGTTCAAAAACAATTTGTTGTGCAACCTGGTGGAACAATAGCATGGGAAGGAGATCCTTTTGATCCTGTAATTTCTATGAATGCCATTTACAAAACACAAGCTAATCCATCACCATTGCTAGATAATCCTATAAGTAGAAGCATTCCAGTGGAGCTTAATATAGAATTGTCTGGTAATTTAGATCAATTTGATCCAGAATTTACGTTCGAATTCCCAAATGTAAATTCTGCTATTAAATCAGAGCTACAATATAGATTAGAATCTGAACAAGATAGGGCAGACCAAGCATTGTACTTTTTAGCAAGTGGTGGTTCATTTATGAGTAGAGGACTAAACGACTTAAGTGTTTCGGGTACTATTGCAGAGCGTTTAAATGGTATAGTAAATAATCTTTTTGGTTCGGGTGATGGTAAACTCAACATTGGTTTAAACTACGAAGCAGGAGCAAATACTCCAGATTATCAATCAAGTGATAGGTTTGGGGTAACGCTTCAAACGCAAATAAATGACAGAGTTCTTATAAATGGAAATGTTGGAGTTCCAGTTGGTGGCGCAGATGCTAGTGGAACTGTAGTTGCTGGCGATGTAGAAATTAGTTTTCTTTTAAACGAAGAAGGTACATTAACAGCCAAAGTATTTAATAGAGAAAATAGTATTAGAAACTTTGGTGAACAACAAGTTGGTTATACGCAAGGTATCGGATTATCTTACACTGTCGATTTTGATACCTTTTAAGAGTTAATTCAAAACTTCTTTAAAAAAGCCAGAAAAGAAGAAGAAGCAGTTATTGAAGAAACGCCCAAAGAAGAAGAAAATGTCTTACCCGATTTCATAACCCATAAGAAGGCTTCAGAAAAATAATACCATCAATTTCCGTATTAATTCATTAGTATTTTTATAACAAATAAGTTTTTTTATCAACTAAAACGTTATAGTTTAACAAGTGATATTAAAATATGATATATGTTGTAGAAATATGGTTTTTGTTTAGTAATTTTACTTAATAAATTAAAGGACTTAATGCCAAAAACAATAAAAAAACTAGCTGTTTTAACCTCTGGAGGGGATTCTCCAGGAATGAATGCAGCAATACGTTCGGTAGTTAGAACTTGTGCTTACCACAATATAGAATGCGTAGGTGTTTATCGTGGTTATGAAGGATTGATGGAAGGTGATTTTGAACAAATGAATGCCCGAAGCGTTAAAGGTATTATTAATAAAGGTGGAACAATTTTAAAGTCTGCAAGATCAAAAGAATTTAGAACTAAAGAAGGAAGACAACAAGCCTTCGATAAATTAAATGAGGCTAATGTAGACGGTTTAGTAGCTATTGGTGGCGATGGTACGTTTACCGGAGCCATGATATTTAACCAAGAATTTGATTTTCCAGTAATGGGGATTCCAGGTACCATTGATAATGATATTGTTGGAACTTCACATACTCTAGGATTCGATACTGCACTTAATACGGTTGTTGAAGCTATTGATAAAATTCGCGATACTGCGAGTTCACATAATAGATTATTCTTTATAGAAGTGATGGGGCGTGATGTGGGCCATATAGCACTTAATGTAGGTATTGCTGGTGGAGCTGAAGAAATATTGATTCCTGAAGAAGATTTAGGTTTGGATAGATTAGTAGATTCTTTAAACAAAAGTAGAAAATCTGGAAAATCTTCAAGTATTGTGGTTGTAGCTGAAGGGGATAAAATAGGTAAAAATATTTTCGAGCTGAAAGAGTATGTAGACGAAAATATGGAAGGTTACGATGTTAGAGTTTCTGTTTTAGGCCATATGCAACGTGGTGGAGCACCTTCATGTTTTGATCGTGTTTTAGCTAGTAGAATGGGAGTGAAAGCTGTAGAATCTATCTTAGAAGGAAAAACAAACTATATGGTAGGTTTACTAAACGGAAAAATGGAACTTACGCCTTTAGAAAACGCTATTAAAGGAAAAACAAAAATAAATTTAGAATTATTGCGTGTCTCAGATATTATGAGCACTTAACATTTATAAACACGATTATGTCAAAATTAAAAATTGGAATTAACGGATTTGGAAGAATAGGTAGAATTGCTTTTAGAGTAGCTGCTTCTAGATCAAATGATATTGAAGTCGTAGGAATTAATGATTTATTAGATGTAGATCATTTAGCTTACTTATTAAAATTTGATTCTGTTCACGGCCAGTTTGATGGAACTATTGAAACTAAACCTGGACAATTAATTGTTAATGGTAACGCCATTAGAGTTACTGCAGAACGCAATCCAGAAGATTTAAAATGGGATGCTGTTGGAGCAGATGTTGTTTTAGATTGTACAGGTATTTTTACAAATTTAGAAGGCGCAGGTAAGCACATTAAAGCTGGTGCTAAAAAGGTTGCAATTTCTGCACCATCTGCAGATGCACCAATGTTTGTAATGGGTGTAAACCACAAACAAATTACTGCTGCTCATACAATCGTATCAAATGCATCTTGTACAACCAACTGTTTAGCGCCATTAGCTAAAGTAATTAACGATAAATTTGGAATTGTTGAAGGTTTAATGACTACAGTTCACGCTGCAACTGCAACACAAAGTACAGTTGATGGGGTTTCTAAAAAAGATTACAGATTAGGTCGTGCTTCATTAGTAAACATCGTACCTGCATCTACTGGAGCTGCTAAAGCTGTTGGTAAAGTAATACCAGAATTAAACGGAAAATTAACAGGGATGGCATTTAGAGTTCCTACAGTAGATGTTTCTGTTGTAGATTTAACGTGTCGTTTAGAAAAAGGAGCCTCTTGGGATGAAGTTAAAAAAGCTTTAAAAGATGCTTCTGAAGGTGAATTAAAAGGTGTTTTAGGATACACTGAAGAAGGTGTTGTATCTCAAGATTTCGTATCTGAGCCTAAAACAAGCACATTTGATGCAAATGCAAGTATGGCATTAAATGATAATTTCGTAAAATTAGTATCATGGTATGATAATGAGTTTGGTTATTCAACTAAATTAGTTGATTTAGCACAACATATTGGTTCATTGTAATAAATTATTAATAAATTTCCACAGTGTTATTTATTTAATAATACTGTGGATTTTTTAGTGAAACGCTGTTTTGATAAATTTTTAAAAATGAAATCAAATTAGTAAGTTGAACTAATCCCGATGAAAATCGGGATCTTACTCTTAGATGTTGATTTTTTTGAAATCTTCAAATAAGACGTTTTTTTCTTGACATCTAATATTAATTAAATAGTGTTAGATGTAATACAATCGTTAAAAAGTTACTTTTAAGTCTATGTTCTTGATTCTAACAGCAAAGCGGTCTTTATTCTTTATTGAACAATAATATTTAAACTTATGATTTTAATTGTTGATAGTGGCTCTACAAAATCCGATTGGATAGCTATAGATAGTAATGGCAAACAGCTTTTAGAAAAGCAAAGAACTAAAGGCCTTAATCCTGAAATTTTAACTGAAAAAAAGCTAAAAAAGACAATTTATAAAAATGAGATCTTAAAAGAAAATAATGCAGTTGTAACTAACGTTTTCTTTTATGGAGCGGGTTGCGGTACCGAACGTGGTAAAGAAATCGTTTTTAATGCTCTAACTGAAGTGTTTCCAAATGCTACAGTTAAAGTTGATGAGGATACTATGGCTGCCGTTTATGGCACAATCAGTCGAGTAGATGAAGCTGCTGTTGTTTGTATTTTAGGAACAGGTTCAAATTGTAGCTATTATGATGGCAAAAAATTGCACCAACGTGTACAATCTTTAGGCTATATTTTAATGGATGATGCCTCAGGAAATTATTATGGCAAACAATTAATAAGAGATTACTATTTTAATAAAATGCCAGAAAATATCAAAATTGCTTTTGAGACCAAGTTTAATTTAGAAGCCGATTATATAAAATATAATATTTATAAACAGCCAAACCCCAATGCCTATTTAGCAAATTTTGCTGAGTTTATGTTTTTAAATAAAGATTCAGATTATATTTTAGAACTTATAAAAAAAGGCATTCGAATTTTTGTTGAAAATTATATCATGCAGTACAGAGAAGAACTCAAAACGGTTCCTGTGCATTTTGCAGGCTCTATAGCTTTCTTTTCAAAAAATGAAATAAAAGAAGTCGCTCAAGAAATGGGTTTCACCGTTGGTAATTTTGAACGCAGACCTATTGAAGGTCTGGTGACTTATCATGCTAAAAATTTATAACCTTATTAACTAAATTACTTGCCCAAACATGTAGCAGTTTATATTTCTAATAAAGATGATAAACATCGTCTAATAGAAGCTGTGATGTCTGGAAAACTCATTCCAGAATTTTCTAATTTAAAAGGCGCACTTTTTTCTGAAATAACATTGAATAGATTTATTGATGAAGAAATTCGTCATGGGCAATTTAATATCGCTACAGAAACAAAAAATAGTTTGCAACATTCCTCCGAAGGCGAACGAAAAAAAGCACTCTTACTACATATTATTTCACAGAAACCTGATTTTTTGGTTATCGATAATGTATTCGGAAACTTAGATGTTACCTCGCAAGCGCTTATTAAAAATAAGTTAATACATTTAAGTAAAAGAATTTCAATAGTACAAATAGCTAACCGAAAGAGCGATATACTTCTTTTTATTAATACTGTATTTCAATTAAAAGATTATGAATTAGTTAAAGTTAATAACACTAATAAATTTAACGAAACGCATCAAAATATATTTTTCAAAAACGTACCACAACCTGATAACACTTTTAAAGACACTAGTAATCCTTTAGT
>JBAQZZ010000005.1:0-5651 GCA_049791475.1 Flavobacteriaceae bacterium
CTTTTTTTTGTTTTTTAAGTGTCCTTTTTAGGGCTTTGAAAAGCCTATCTTTGAAATCAATAAAAAGATAAAGTATTCATGTCATTCAAAAAGCTCATAGAACCACTTAAAGATACCCTTAAAATTAAAGATTTTGAAGCACCTTTGCCACTTCAAAAACAAATTCTATCTAAAATAAAAGGTGGTGCAAGTTTATTTATTATAGCTCCAAAAGATGCTGGAAAAACAACCAGTTTGGTAATTAGCGTGATTCAGAAATTAAAAAATGCCTTTGAAGATGCGCCTCGTGCACTCATTTTTGTAAAAGACAAACAAACAGCTTTAGATTTAGAATTAGAATTTAATGCTTTTAAGCGAGGTACAGATTTGAGAATATATTGTGCGTATGAAGAGCAACATATAGATACACAACGTGATGAAATTTACATAGGAACAGATGTTGTAATTGCCACACCAAAGCGTTTAAATAAGTTGTTTTATTTAAACGGCATTAACTTAAATAAACTCCAAATTTGTATTGTTGAAGATGCCGAATTTTTATTTAGGAATAATAATTTAGCTGAAGTAACTAGAATACCAGAAAGCATGAACAAATGCCAGTATTTAGTTTTTACTAATAAATTTGATGCCCGTTTTCTACGTTGGCAGGAATCGTTTATGTACAATGCTGAGGTTATAAAGCTTAAAGAATAGGCATGTTAAACCCTTCTTAAAATCGTGCATTTTTCATTTTCATATAGTTACTTTTAAGCCTCATTTAAATTATTTTATATGTTTTTTAACCGACTAGTTTTAGTAGTTTTTTCTTTTTTATCAGTAAGTACTTTTTCCGCTCAGGATATTTCTTTTGAAGATTATAATCCAATAGCAACACTTGTTCTTCCTGGTAAAATTATAAAGCGTGCTAAATTTCCGTTTATCGATGTTCACGGACACCAATATAGAATGGCAACTCAAGATTTAGCGCCAGTAATAGCTGCTATGGATACTTTAAATATGGGTATTATGGTTAATTTAAGTGGTCGCTCAGGAGAAGAATTACAAAGTGCCGTTAAAAATGTAGCAAAAAATTACCCGAATAGATTTGTTGTTTTTGCAAATGTGAATTTTGATGGAGCAGGAGCAGATGGTTGGATTGAAAAAACCGTAAATCAATTAAAAACCGATGTAAAAAATGGTGCGCGCGGACTAAAAGTTTATAAAAGTTTGGGTATGTACAATAAAGATGTTGATGGAAATCGATTGGCTGTTGACGATATCCGTTTGGATCCTATTTGGAAAACTTGTGGCGATTTGGGTATTCCGGTACTTATTCACTCAGCAGATCCAAAATCATTTTGGGATGAATTTGATGGCGATAACGAGCGTTGGTTGGAACTTAAAACGCATCCACGTAGAAAACGAGGTGCAGATAATCCAGCGCCGTGGGAACAGATAATAAGTGAACAGCATAATATGTTTAAAAAACACCCTAAAACAACCTTTATAAATGCACATATGGGCTGGTATGCTAATAATTTAGGAAAGTTGGGCGAATTATTAGATACTCTACCAAACATGAATGTGGGTATTGGTGCTATAATAGCAGAATTGGGTCGTCAACCTCGATTTGCAAAGGCATTTTTCGTTAAATATCAAGACCGTATTCTGTTTGGAAAAGACAGTTGGAAACCAGAAGAATTTCCTACTTATTTTAGAGTTTTAGAAAGTGATGATGAATACTTTCCATATCATAAAAAATACCATGCGTTTTGGCCTATGTATGGTTTAGATTTACCAGACGAAGTACTTAAAAAAGTGTATTACAAAAATGCGCTTCGAATAGTTCCAGGTTTAGATAAAAGTATGTTTCCAAATTAAAAACAACTTCTTCATAAATAATTTTATTTCTTATTTTTTTCATTAAAATAGGCATTATCTTTGATTGATAATTAGTACCTTAAAATCTATAAATGAAAAAGTTAGCTTTACTTGTTTTTTTATTTTTTGTTGCCAATAGTTTTTCTCAAAAGCTTAGTAATGAACAAATAGCAAAACAAATTACCCAGTACAAAAATGACGTTCGAGGGCCTTACAAAGATATCCGTTGGTTTTGTACCGATGGCAGTATTAGGCAGCCAAAAGATCCGTGTCCAGATAAAATTGGATCAGGAGTTCAACACGCACGTTATAAAGACGACGTTGTTAAATTAGCAGAAACCAATCATATTTATTTTGGTCAAATTCTGGCTTACACAAATAAAGCTGATTTTTGGGACGCTAAAAACAACCATTCTAGATTAAAGCAATACCAACTCGATAAATATTTGAGAGCTGTTGATAATGGTTGGATAAACGAAAAAGGGCAATTTTATAGAGGCGCCATTCAATCTGAGGATGAGGAAGCTTGGGGTATCGATTTTTATAAATGGTTGTTGGCTGATGATGCTAATATTGAAAAATACTATTTTTTAATTCGTCAGTCTTTAAAAGATATTCCTCACAACGGCGACGATAATTTATCGCAACTTATTAGAAGTCAGTCTAAAGTGATTTCAGATGAATTTTTACCGTTCATGGATTTACGAGTTAAAATCCACAGTCAACCAGAATTTAATGATATTTCTAAAGTTCAAGCTTTTAAAGAAAAAAATGTGTCTAAATTATCAACATCACAAACTCAAAAATTAGACGAGTTATTAAAAACTATGGCAAAGTTTTATAAACCAATTGATATTAAAACGTTGGTAAATAAAGCATCATTATTTAAAAATTCTGAAATAGGCAAAAAAATAAGCAGCTATATTTCTAATAATTCATCTGAAACTGTTCCATCTAAACTAATCCCAGAAACGGCACAATTATTATTAGATTTAAGAATAGCACTTTTGGATGAAAAGACACCATTGGCGCGTTTACAACTTTTAGATATTTCTATAAAACTAGAAGACATTATTTTTAAAAGTGCTCCAAATTGGGATCCAGAAAATTTACAAGATATGCTTACTAAAGTTTGCTATTTAGGAATGGCAACCACAGGAGCGGGTTATATTGAAATGCATGAATGGGATCATATTAACTTAAAAACACCTTTTGCAGACGAGAAAAGTATGACGTTAGATGCGCTGACCCAAGTTTTAGAAAATGGGCGTAGTTTGGTAGAGTGGAGTTCTTCGATGGTAAAAGCAAATTATCAGCATAATGTTGATATTTATGCTGCTTTCGAGCCTAAAGCTTATGGTTTTATTGATGATAAAATTAGAGGGTCTATTGCGTTATATTTAGGGGATAATGTTGGGAAGTTGGGTGATTTCATTGCAAAAGAATCAGCATTGACCAATAAGGTGATTGATATACCTAACCAAAGCTCATTTAGAGGTTTGAATCCAGGTTACGCTTTTGGCGAGTTGGTTGTTGTTGATGGTTCTCCAGATGAAATCGAGGTCGATTCCGATAAGATTTATATTTTTCAACGTCCACCAGCAGATTTAAAACCTATTGCTGGTATTGCGACCGTTTCAGAGGGAAATATGGTATCGCATGTGCAATTATTAGCTAGAAATTTGGGGATTCCGAATGCTGCTTTATCTGATGGAAATTTAAAAGATTTAAAAAAATATAACGGTAAAAACGTATTTTATGCAGTTTCCAATAAAGGAAATATCATTATCAAATTAGAAAAAGATATGATTGAAATAGAGCGTTTACTTTTTACTAAAAAGGAACGTAATGCCGAAAAAATTGAAGTTCCTATTGAAAATATTCTTTTAAAAGAAACCAATGTGTTAAACATGCGAAATGTTGATGCCAGTGATTCTGGTAAACTTTGCGGACCAAAAGCCGCTAATTTGGGTCAGTTAAAAAAAATGTTCCCAGAGCAAGTAGTCGAAGGGTTGGTTATTCCGTTTGGTATTTTCAGACAACACATGGAACTGCCAATGCCAAATCAGAACGCATCATATTGGACGTTTCTTAATGATATGTTTAAGGAAGCAGAACGTATGCGAACTCAAGGCATAGCTGAAAATGAGGTTGAAAATTATCAATTAAAACAATTGGAAATACTTAGAACAGCAATAAAAGAAATTACGTTAAATGCTGAGTTTGTTTCGCAATTAGAAAACGATTTCAAATCTATTTTAGGAAAAGAATTAGGAGACATACCTGTTTTTTTAAGAAGTGACACCAATATGGAAGATCTTAAAGATTTTACAGGTGCAGGTTTAAATTTAACCCTTTTTAATGTGGTTGATAAAAACAAAATACTTAGCGGCATTAAAGATGTTTGGGCATCGCCTTACACCGAAAGAAGTTTTAAATGGAGACAAAAATATTTATTGAATCCAGAAAACGTATTTCCATCCATTTTAGTGATTCCGAGTGTTGATGTTGATTATTCAGGAGTTTTAATCACGAAAGGTATTAGCAATGGAAATGAAGACGATTTAACCGTAGCGTTTAGTAGAGGCGCAGGAGGTGCCGTTGATGGACAATCTGCTGAAACACATTTAATAAAAATAAAAGGTGGCACACAGTTTTTAGCGCCAGCTAGAGATCAGTTTTATAACAGTTTGCCTATTACGGGTGGTACCGAAAAGCAATTAGCAACTTTTGAAACGCCTATTCTTAATCAGCAAAACATCAATGAGATTAGGGCTTTAGCAAAAACAATTAGAATAAGAATTCCTAAAGAAACCAATTCAGATTATGAAGGTGCCTACGATGTTGAATTAGGGTTTGAAAACAATAAACTGTGGTTGTTTCAAATACGTCCGTTTGTTGAAAATAAAAAGGCATTGAGTTCAGGTTATTTGGAATCTATCACGCCTATAATTGATAAAAATAAAGTGATTTCACTTTCAGAAAAAATATAAAGTATTATGAAAAAAGGGTTAGTTATCGTCTTATTAGTCGTTGTATGTTCAGCATTTACAACACTAAGTTATTATCCAATTGACGGGTATTCACATACAGGTATTAAACGTTTAAAGCGTTTAGAACTTATTAAAAGTGGTGAAATTGTTGAGGCTTCTAAGCTACCAGCGGGTGCTTACAAATCTTATATGGATATTAAGTTAAACTTGTTGCCAAAACAAAATGATAGCGTGGAATGCTACATTAAAGTTAATGAGGATTTTCAAAAAGAGATTAATGGGTTATTTAGAGGCTTAGATAAAAGTTATTCGTTAGCTGTTTTAGATATTTCAGATATTAATCATGTGCGTTTTGCACAACGTAATGAAAAAGCAGGATACCAACCAGGGAGCGTTGGTAAGATTGCTGTTTTGATAGGGTTGTTCAATCAATTAGCTAAAATTTATCCAGATGATTTTGAAAAACGTTTGGAGTTACTAAGAAATAAATCAGTGAAGTCTGGTCTTTGGGGTTTAACCGATGAACATACTGTTCCTATTTATAACATTGAAACAAGAAAATTAGTAAAACGCCAAGTTATAGCCAGCGATGTTTTCACCTTATTTGAATGGGCAGACCACATGATGTCTGTAAGTAATAATGGTGCTGCGAGTATTCTTTGGCGTGAAGTATTATTAATGCAAGCTTTTGGCGAAAAATATCCTGATTTAACTCAAGAGGAAACCGATGCTTATTTTAAAAACACACCAAAAAAAGAATTGACCGATTTAAGTAATGATGTCGTGAATTTACCTTTG
>JBAQZZ010000006.1:0-11932 GCA_049791475.1 Flavobacteriaceae bacterium
CTTTACCCGTTTGTTCTTTTAATTGCCATTTTATTTCTTCTGAAATAACCGATTGAAAACGCGTAACCATATCTGGATAAGGATGCGGGCCAATTGCAGAACCAATAATATAATGTGTGTTTACAGGGTTGTTAATCCAGTCGCGAATGGCCTCGTTAGTGGCATCTTTTAGTGTTCTGCTACCCGATAATGCAGGAACTACTTTAGCGCCGAGCATTTTCATTCGGGCAACATTAGGTGCTTGACGTGCAATATCAATTTCTCCCATATAAACAATGCATTCTAATCCCATTAAAGCACAAACGGTTGCTGTTGCAACACCGTGTTGTCCTGCGCCAGTTTCAGCAATAATTCGTGTTTTTCCTAAACGTTGCGCCATTAAAATCTGACCAATAGTATTATTGATTTTGTGTGCTCCGGTATGGTTTAGATCCTCACGCTTTAAATATATTTTAGTATTATATTTTTCCGAAAGGCGTTTAGCAAAATACAGCGGAGAAGGCCGACCAACATAATCCTTTAGTAATTGGTTGAATTCCTTTTTGAAATCAGGTTCTGCCATTATTTTTAAATAATTTTGGCGCAACTCTTCTACATTTGGATAGAGCATTTCAGGAATGAATGCGCCTCCAAATTCGCCGTAATAGCCTTTTTCGTTTACGTTATAATTCATAGCATTTTTTGATTTTTTGTCATTGCGAGACTTTTTTCTAAGTCGCGGCAATCTGTTTCTTTTGATGAGATTACTTCGTTGTTTCTCTCCTCGTAATGACGTTGCTTTTAAATTCTTTTAAATCTTTAATATTTTTTAATCCAGGTTCTATTTCAAATTTACTATTTACATCTAAGGCGTAGCAGTATTTTGAAGCTTTACTATTTGCAAATTGATTAATCTTTTCAACTTCGTTTAATCCTAAACCGCCGCTTAAAAAAAACGGTTTTGTTGATGGGTAATTATTTAAAACACTCCAATCGAAGGTATAGCCATTTCCTCCGGGCAATTTCCCTTTAGTATCGAAGAGGAAGTAATCGCAGACATTCTCATAAGGTTCTAGAATGCTGAAATTAAATACATCTTTAATTGAAAATACCTTAATGATTTCTAGTTTGTCATTGCGAGACTTTTTTTCAAAGTCGTGGCAATCTGTTTCTTTTAAAGAGATTACCACGTCGCTTAGCTTCTCGTAATGACGTTTAAGTTGTTTACAATATTCAGGAGATTCCTTTCCATGTAATTGAACTGCTTGTAAATTATGCTTGCTAATCTTTTCGAGAACAAAATCTAAATCAGCATCTACAAAAACGCCTGTCTTTTTAATGGATTTTGGTAATTCGGGTATCTTATCAGTATTAAAGCCTCGCGCGGATTTTTCATAAAATATAAAACCAAGATAATCAGGTTGCAATGCTGCAACTTGCTCAATATTATCTCGATATTTCATGCCGCAAATCTTAAGCCTCACCCTAGCCCTCTCCGAAGGAGAGGGAATTGATTGTGGATTATTATGATTTTTTTCTTTATTCATATGAGTGAATGTTCTCCTTCTTAGGAGGAGTTAGAGGAGGCCTTTAATGAATTCTGCTGCGCTAGCTCCGGGATTATCTGTTTTCATAAAGTTTTCTCCTATTAAAAAACCTTGATAGCCATAAGGTTGTAATTCTTTTATGGCTTCAATATTGCTAATACCACTTTCTGATACTTTTACAAAATCATCAGGGATTAGACTGCTTAAACTTTTACTTGTGTTTAAACTAACATCAAACGTTTTTAAGTTTCTGTTGTTAACACCTAACATGTCTAAACTTGGCATAATCGATTTATGTAGTTCTTCTTCGTTATGAACTTCTAAAAGCACATCCAGATTCAAACTTTTTGCAAACTCTGAAAATTGTTTTATTTCATCTCTTGATAGAATGGCTGCAATTAAAAGAATAACATCTGCACCGTAAGCTCTAGCCTCAAGCAATTGGTATTCATCTATAATAAACTCTTTACGTAATAAAGGCAAATTACAACTTGCTCGCGCCGTTAGTAAATCATCTAGCGATCCTCCAAAATATTTCCCATCAGTTAAAACAGATATGCCGCAAACACCTGCATCTTTGTAACCTTTTGCTACATCTTGAACATTTAAACCATTATTGATAACTGATTTAGAAGGAGACCTGCGTTTATGTTCAGCTATAATGCCAGATTTACTGTTACGTAAGTTGTTTGCAAGCGAAAAGGTTTGTCTTTCAAATAAAACAGATTGTTCTAATTGAGAAACAGGAATTAAACTTTTTCGAAGTTCAACTTCTTTACGTTTGTCTAATGTTATTTTATCTAAAATATTCATTTTTTTTCTTCTTTATGTTCATTTTGCCTTGATGCAAAACGAACCAAAAAATCAAGTTCAAGCCGAGGAATTTTTAAGTTTTTTGAAAACTTAAAACCGATTTGAAAACTCCGCGTCGAACTGTGTTCTCCTGTTCTCGGAGCTTTTCTTCATCTATTCTGCGCCTTGACAGTCAATTCTTTCGAATTGATTCGGGGCTTGACTTTCTGTTAAATCATTTTTAACTCCCAACTTGTTTTTAAATTTTTCTAACTTCTAACTTCTAACTTCTAACTTCTAACTTCTAACTACTCAACTCAATCAATTTATCTAAACTCGTTTTTGCTTTTCCTGAAAACAGAGATTCTTTGGCAATTTCAAAACCCTCTTTGTGTGAAATTTGTTTTGAAGTTGCAATTGCTAATCCTGCATTAGCAAAAACGACATTGTTTTGTGCTTCTGTTCCTTTTCCACTTATTATATTAACAAATATTTTTGCAGCATCGTCGACGGTATTTCCTCCAAAAATAGCTTCTTGTTTAATTTTCGAAACCCCTAAATCTTCCGGTGAAAATAGTTTTTCAGTATGATTAGAAATAATTTTTGCTTTTCCAGTTAATGAAATTTCATCATAGCCATCTAAAGCATAAACAATGTTGTAATTATGACCCGAATTTTGATGTAAAAAACTATAAAGTCGTAAAATTTCTAAACTAAAAACACCAAGTACATGGTTTTTTGGGAATGAAGGGTTAACCAAAGGACCCAACATATTGAAAAAGGTTTTAACGCCTAATTCTCTTCGAATAGGCGCAACGTTTTTCATAGCTGGGTGAAACAATGGTGCGTGTAATATGCATATTCCTGCTTGGTCTAAACAGCGTTTTAAAAAATCTTCATTATTAGAGAATTTCACACCTAAATTTTCCATAACATTGGATGAACCAGACGTTGATGATACGCCATAATTACCATGTTTGGAAACGTTTACTCCAGCACCTGCGGTTATAAAAGACGATAGTGTAGAAATGTTGAATGTGTTTTTACCATCGCCACCAGTACCCACAATATCTATGGCATTAAATTCGCTTAGATTTACTGACAAACAAAGTTCTAAAAGCGCATTTCTAAAGCCTTTTAATTCTTCAATAGTAATGCTTCGCATCATGAAAACAGATAGGAAGCATGTGATTTGGCTAGGGTTATACATATCATTTGATAAGTTAACAATAACCTGTTTTGCCTCCTCAGTTGAGATAGTTTCGTGATTTATAAGTCTGTTTAGTATGTCTTTCATTTTCCTCTCCCTAGCCCTCTCCTAAGGAGAGGGGATTAATTATTTGTTTGATTTTTTAAGCCCCTTTGGGGTTTGGGGAATTATTCACCCAATTCTCCAATATCTTCTTTCCATCTGGAGTTAATACAGATTCTGGATGGTACTGCACACCTCTAACATCATAAACTTTATGTCTTAAAGACATGACTTGCCCGTTAGCATCAAACGAAGTAGCTTCTAAAGGTTCAGGCAATTCAGAATTTACAACCCAAGAATGGTAGCGGCCTACTTCAATATTTTTATCCAAACCATTAAAGATGTATTCATCATCAACACTAATTGTAACATTAGTTGCAACGCCGTGATAAACTTCATCTAAATTGATTAATGAACCACCGAATACTTCGCCAATAGCTTGCTGACCTAAACATACACCTAAAATACTTTTTGTAGGTGCGTACTTTTCAATAATAGCCTTTAGTAAACCTGCTTCATCAGGAATTCCAGGACCAGGAGATAAAACTATTTTATCAAACGGTTCCACATCTTCTAAAGCTAATTTATCGTTTCTTACTACGGTTACATCACAGTTTAGGTCTTCTAAATAATGAACCAAATTGTATGTGAAACTGTCGTAATTGTCTATAACTAATACTTTTTTCATAAGCCCTTCTTAATCTCCCCAAAGGAGAGAAACTGTTATATGTTAAACTTTTTTTTGCCACGAATACACGAATGTTTTCAAGACTTTATTTTTCTATCAAATTTATTTTTTTACAAGACGTTTTATAACCCTTATAACTTCTAACTTTTCAAATATTTTCTGCTAATTTAATAGCTTTAGTTAATGCGCCTAACTTATTGTAAACTTCTTGTAATTCGTTTTCTTGATTAGATTTTGAAACCAATCCTGCACCTGCTTGCCAGTTCAATTTATAATCTTTGCTTAAAAAGGTACGTATCATAATGGCGTGATTAAAGTTGCCTTCAAAATCCATAAACCCAATGGCGCCACCGTAATACCCACGACTTGTTTTTTCATAATCTTCAATAAGTTGCATGGCTCTGTGTTTTGGAGCTCCACTTAATGTTCCCGCAGGAAAAGTATCTGCAACCACTTGCATAGTTGAGGTTTCTTTATGTTTTTTCCCCGTTACTTTGCTTACTAAATGAATAACATGTGAAAAAAATTGAACCTCTCTGTAGGTTACCACTTTTACATCGCTGCCATGACGACTTAAATCGTTTCTGGCTAAATCCACTAGCATGACATGTTCTGCGTTTTCTTTATCGTCGTTCTTTAGTTTTTCGGCTAAAATTTCATCTTTATGCTCGTCTCCGGTTCTTTTAAATGTTCCTGCGATAGGATGGATTTCGGCGAGTCCATCATCGACAATAAGTTGTGCTTCTGGCGAACTTCCGAAGATTTTAAAATCGCCATAATCAAAATAGAATAGGTAAGGAGACGGGTTTATACTTCTTAAAGCTCGGTAAATATTGAAATCATCGCCCGTAAACTCTTGAGAAAAACGTCTTGATAATACAAGTTGAAAAACATCTCCGCGTTGACAGTGTTTTCTTGCTACTTCAACTTGTTCTCTAAACTCATTATCAGTTAAATTTGATTTAATATCGCCTTTTGAATTGAAGTTATAAGATGCAAAATTTTGAACGTTTATTAGTTTATCAATTTCATCAATATTATTTTCTGTGTTTTCATAACAGTGCGCAAAAATATAAGCTTCATTTTTGAAGTGATTTATGGCAATGATATTTTTATAAACCGCATAATACATATCTGGAATAACCACAGAATTATCTTTTTTGCTAATTTTAACATCTTCAAAATAGCGTACTGCATCATAGGCAGTATAACCAAATATGCCATTATTAATGAACTTGAAATTTTCTTCGCACTTGGTGTTAAATCGCTTTGTGAATTTATGTATTTCATCAGCAACGTTAACATCTTTGGTAATATTTAATTCTGTTGAACTACCATCGGGAAAAGTTTCAAAAATCACTTCATTTTCAACCTTTATTGTTGCAATAGGATTGAAGCAGATATATGAGAAGTTTTTTTGACTTTTATGATAATCGCCACTTTCCAAAAGAATACTGTTAGGGTATTTATCACGTATTTTATAATATACTGTAACAGGTGTAATCGTATCTGTTAAGATGTGTTTGTAATGTGTATAAAGATTGAATTTTTTCATAAAATCAGTCATTGTCTTTTTCCGCAAAGGCGGAAATATTTAGTTCAAATTTAGTTCATATAAAGAAATAAGATAAATCATTCCAATTTGGATTTAAATCGTTAATAAGATTGGTTTTCCATAATCTATTCCATTTCTTGATTTGCTTCTCTCTTTTTATTGCTTCAATTGTGGATTCAAATTTTTCATAGTAAACCAATATGTCTAGTCCATGTTTATTTGCAAAACCTCTAGTATATTTCTTTTTATATCGAGTAATCCTCTGTTTTATGTTTCCTGTCATTCCAATATATATGATGCCGTCTTTCTTATTAGAAATTATATATACATAAAATGTTTCATCATTGTACATTTCGTTTTCATAGGTTTCCGCCTTTGCGGAAATGACATTATTGAATATAAAAAAAGGCTTGTCGTGAATGACAAGCCTTTTGAATATTTTAAGTTTTAAATATACTAGGATTTACTTCACGAAAATTAGTTTCGAAAGTACCACCACCAAGTATTATTTAAAATTGATTTCATTTTTTTGTTTTGATTGGTTCAAATATAAAGATGAAAAAGTGATTATGCAATAGTTTATGTTAATTTTTTAAAATCTACTTAATCCAAAATATTTATTATATTTCTATAAAAAAATTCATGTTTAAGGTTTTGTCTATAGTATTATGTTTGTTTCTAGCATCAAATATATTTGCACAAAGCTGTCCTTCACTTATTTCTCCATTAAACGAATCCTCGAATATTCCTGTTAACACCACTATTTCTTGGGATAATGTAGAAGGAGTTACTGGTTATATTATTGCTATTGGAACGTTTTCAGGTGGAAATGACATTATTCAATCGCAAACTAGTATAAATTCGTTTACACCACCTTTAGGGCTTCCAGATAATACTCAAATATTTGTAACGATTACTTTGTTCTTCTTTAATTTACCAAATATTCAATGTTCTACACAATCTTTTACAACCGAAGATATTACCGTTGGGCCAGCCTGTACTAATTTATTAAGCCCAAACAATAATGATATAAATGTTAATGTTGGTGCTAATATTACTTGGGCATACATAACCGGTGCCGATGGCTATTTTATTACTGTTGGAACCGCTCCTGGAATTGGAGACATAATTAATAATTTTGATGTTGGCAATACATTACAATTTAACCCATTATTAGATTTTCCACCTTTAACTAAAATTTTTGTTAAAATTACGCCATATAACGAAAACGGTTTTAGCAATACTTGTATTGAATTAAGTTTTACTACTGGCAATATTGCGGCATTACCTAATTGCAGTTATTTGATTTCACCAGTAAATGGTGAAACTAATGTGCCTTTATCTCCTTTACTAGAATGGGAACCTGTTGCTGGTGCAATTGGATATAAGGTTTTTATAGGATCTTCACCTTTTGAAAATGATATACTTGAAGGAAGTTCTTTCTCCATAAACTCAACGTTTGTTTTGAATTTTGAACCAAATAATATTTATTTTATTAGAATTGTTCCGTTTAATGATGCAGGCGATGCCATTGGTTGTTCTCAAGAAACATTTTCAACTCTTTTAGGATGTGGACCATACTACGACCCGATTTCTGCGGATTTGAGAACTTTAAACCCTGAAATTGATTTCCCAGATGTCATAGAATTATGCGAAAACCAAATTCCTGTATTAATTAATTCTGGTAATAATGTAGATGGACATAGATGGTATTTTATCAATAATAATGCAGATGAAGTCTTAATTTCAACCGAGGCTGATGTGAGTATAAGTGATATTGGAAATTACAAATATGAAGCCTATAATTTAAGTGCAGGTAACGGTATGGGTATTGAATGTTCAAGTACAAAAGATTTTACAGTAGAGTTATTTAATCCGCCAGAAATTAGTTTTGTGAACATAAACGAAATTAATGGAGGTTTATATATTGATATAGAGGTTACAGGCAATGGCGTTTATGAATACTCAGTTTTTAGTGCTTCTGGTCCTTATCAGGACAGTAACATTTTTACCAATGCATCCGAAGCTACTCGGGTGGTTTATGTTAGAGATAAAAATGGCTGTGGAATGGCACAATTTGTTATTAACGAGAATAAAGGCTTTCCAAAATATTTTACACCTAATAACGATGGTTTTAATGATGTTTGGCAATATTCACCAAAACGGGATAATAATTATACTTTGTTATTAATTTCAATATATAATAGATATGGGAAATTAATTAAACAAATTAATCCTAATGGGCAAGGTTGGGATGGTACTATTAATGGTGAACGCATGCCTAATTCTGATTATTGGTATAAAGCAATAAATTCAGAAGGATTAATCTTTAATGGTCATTTTACCTTGAAACGCTGAATGTAATACCCTAAATTTCTGTTAAAAATTTATAGTATATTAGATAGATTCATAACTTTAAACCTATGAAATTTATACTGCGCTTTTTTTTAGTTTTAATTTTATTTAGTTGTAAAGATAAGAAGCAACCTTCCAATGAATCTGTTAGTTTAAATAATCAATTTAATACAGATTTAATTGATGATAAAGCTGTTGATTTGGAAGTTTACGATTTTGAGGGTTTTAAAAAGTTTTTAAATAAAAAAGACGATACTGTTTATGTTGTCAATTTCTGGGCAACTTGGTGCGCACCATGCATAAAAGAATTGCCCTATTTTGAAATGTTAAATCAAGAATACGCGAATAAAAACGTAAAGGTTTTATTGGTAAGTTTAGATTTTCCGCATTTATATGATTCAAAACTGAAACCTTTTATTGAGAAAAATAAATTACAATCGAAGGTTATTGCATTAGATGATGTAGATATGAATACTTGGATCCCTCAAGTTGATGAATCATGGTCGGGATCGATACCAGCAACTATAATTTACAGAAATGATGATAGCAAGTTTTTCGAGCAATCATTCACATACGAAGCATTAGAAAATGAAGTAAAACAATTTTTAAAATAAAAATATTATGAAAAAAACAATTAAAATTTTGTCGTTAATTATAGTTTTAGTTTGCGCTAGTGCATTTACAATAAGTAATTCAGAAAAAGGAGATGGCTATAAAATTGGTGATGTTGCTGAAGATTTTTCATTAAAAAACATTGATGGCAAAATGGTGTCGCTATCAGATTATAAAAACGCCAAAGGATATATAGTTACTTTTACCTGTAACACTTGCCCTTATGCCGTTATGTATGAAGATAGAATTTTAGAACTTAATAATAAATATGCAAGTAAAGGGTATCCTGTAATTGCTATTATGCCTAACAATATTGAAGTAAAACCAAACGATAATTTAGATGCTATGAAGCAACGCGCTGAAGAAAAAGGGTTTAATTTCCCATATTTAATAGATAAAGAACAAAGTGTTTATCCAAAATTTGGAGCTACTAAAACACCACATATGTTTATACTACAAAAAACTAAAAAGGGTAATGTTGTAAAGTATATTGGCGCTATTGATGACAATTACAAAGATGCATCAGCGGTAACTACAAAGTATGTTGAAGAAGCTGTAGATGCTTTAATTGATGGTAAAGAAATTAAAGAAACTGAAACAAAAGCTATAGGTTGTTCAATCAAAGTTTGATGATAATTCATCATATTTTATAAATGATGTGTCTTTTGAAATTGTCATTCTCGCGAAAGTGGGAATGTAAAAAAAAGAGTTTAGTTTTTAATATAATAAGAAAATCTGAAGTGTAATAATTCAGGTCTTTTTTCGTCTATAGGTTAAGATGTATTAATTTTGTAGCACAAATAATTATTTTAAGATGGAAGATTTAACACAAGAAGAATGGATTTTACAATTAGCAAAAGACGAAAATGCTGTTGTATTAGATGTAAGAACAGATGATGAAGTTGCTGAAGGCATTATTAAAAATGCAATTAATATAGATATTTATAAAGGACAAGAATTCATAAACGCCATTGAAGAACTTGATAAAAGTAAAAACTACTATGTGTATTGTCGCTCTGGTAACAGAAGCGGGCAAGCTTGTGCTATAATGGAGCAACTTGGTTTTGAAAACGCTTATAACCTTGAAGGCGGCATGCTTGAATGGGAAGGAGAGGTTGTAGATTCAGAATAAAATTATGAAGCGATTTTTAATATTTATATGGTCACTTATTAGTATTTCGATTTTTAATTGTGAATCGTCATCAGGTAAAAATGTTACCCAACTTTCTCCTAAAGAATTTCAATCATTTTTAAAGGAAGATACTCAACTTGTTGATGTTAGAACACCAAAAGAGTTTACAGAAGATCATATCAATTATGCAGAAAACATCAATTTTCTCTCCGAAGATTTTTCAAGTAGTATTGATAAACTAGATAAAGAAAAACCTGTTTTTATCTACTGCCGTTCAGGCAAACGAAGTGGCAAAAGTGTTGCTGAGTTTCAAAAAGTTGGTTTCACTAAAATTTATGAATTAGAAGGCGGTATACTAAAATGGAAATCAGAAGGGTTTAAAACCATTAAATAGTATTTTATATCTTCTAATACTTTCCTTTTCTTACAAGACTACTGATTTTTGTAAGTGTTTGATATTTCATTAAAAAAAAATTGTATATTGATAGACCTCAGGTTTAGAGCCTTTAACTAAATGTATGATGTTTTTCATCTTTTAGTATGTAATTAAAAATTTTCCCTAATTTTTTTTAACAACCAGCTATGTAAAAGTTATATAGCTAAACAACCAACTAAATAATTTTAATTATGATTAAAAAATCAATTTTTTTACCGCTTTTGGCACTTATTTTTTTAAGTACTAATTTAAATTTGAATGCTCAAGAAGATTCAAAAGAGTATGCCATGTGGGAGAGTATTATGTTAACTCCAGACTACGCAAAATTAAAAGTGTTAGGTGATAACATGCGAGCACATAATGCAAAATACCATAAAGACGGAGTTTATAATGCAACCGTTTATAACATTACATCTGGGCCAAATTCGGGTAGTATTATTTGGATGATGGGACCAATGATGTTTAAGCATAACGATTCACGTCCAAGTAAAGGTGGGCATGATGAAGATTGGAGAGATAATGTAATGTCTCATATTAAAAAAATACATTCTATTGAATATTGGAAACAAGATGACAAATTATCTAATACTTCTATGCTAGATGGAGGTAATGATACGTATCCATTACAATTTATTCGTTACCATGAAGTTGAAAAAGGAGAAGGCGCTTCAGTTGGAGTTTTCTTAGAAATGGTAAGTTCTACAATTAAAGCCATGGAAGGCGTAAACCCGTGGGGCGTTTATTGGAACGAATTTAGACAAGGAGATTTAGGAAGGCATCTGGCAACTGTTGGGTTTATGAAGAACTGGACAGAAATGGATGATGATAATAATTTTAAGGAGACTTTCGAGAAAATACATGGAAAAGATAAATGGGAAGCTTTTTTAGATTTAGGTGATCGCGTTTTTTCAAATTCATGGGATGAAATTTGGGAATATAATGCTTATATGAGTGGTAAATAACTCATGAAGATTTAAAGAAAATATCTTATTAAACCTTCCTATTTTAGACTAAAATAGGAAGGTTTTTTACTTTTACCTTTTTTTTAGGTACTTCAACTTTTTTATTGTTAATAATACAAGTCGTTTTTTTACATTTATATAAAAATTTGCTCCCTCTAGTAAGAATGGCATATTTTAAATATAATTAATCCCTAGAATTAAATGGAAAATGGTTATGTAATATTAGGAATTATAGCCCTACTTTTTTTATCTATGTATGGTTTTGCATACTTCTCTGTTGCTCGAGAAAAAATGAAGCAGAAAAGGGAACAAAAAAATGCTATTCTTAAAGAAGAAAATAGACGACAAGAAAGTCTTAAAAAGAGACAAGTTATTGATGAAAAAGTTAAAAAATTTACTGAAAGAAAAAAAGAGATTCAATTTGAATTACAGCTTTTAGAAAAGATGAAAACTAAGCAAAAAGTTAGTTAAAAAACCTATAAAATTAAAAAAGCCATGTAAATAATACAATTTACATGGCTTTTTTAATCTAAAAATTCCCCGATGGCTTTGCCTCGGGGTTTCCTATTCACCTCTCCTTTGGAGAGGTCGGAACTGCCTTTTTGAGCAGTTCCGGGTGAGG
>JBAQZZ010000007.1:0-7128 GCA_049791475.1 Flavobacteriaceae bacterium
GATTGTGCCTTGTTAGATAAAAGTAAATATGAAGCACAAATTAACGATATTTTAAAAATTAGTATCGATAATATTTACCAATCTACAGAAGTTGTAGATAAAGAAATTGCCGGTTATGGCGTTATAAACACCCTATTAAACACCTATACCCATGCCATAAATAACAGCTTCAATAATACGGCATCAAATTATGACAAACTCATTTTAAAACGCTTACCAAAAACCATTAAAACGGAGCATTCCAGTTTATACCAACGCCTATCTAGTGTGTGTTATTACGTGTCACTTTTATCAGATAGTAAAGCCATTTTAGAGTATAAAAAGATAAAAGGTATTGAGTTTTAAAACAATGTCATTTCGAGTGTCACACTAATAAAGTGTTATGTATCGAGAAGTTGGGCGTTACCCCAAAAAGGGGTCGGGCTTTCACTACTCGCTTCCTCCTGCGTCGGCGAGCTCAAACATGCCGTTCAATCCCTAACGCGATTATTTGTTAAGGCAGTTTTATTCATGAAGTCTTTTTTTTATTTAGAAAGGAGTGAATAAATTTTAGAGTTTCGTTTAACGTGTTTAAGATTATTTTTTTGAGTAAAATATTTTATAAGGTATTGGCCTTAGTTCATTTGATGATAAAAAAATTAACATTTCGATATAATATCGTTTCGTTTATTTCGATTATATTTGTATGACGAATAAAATAAAATTAATTATGGAACACTTTAACGACATAAAAAAACCTTCTAAAAAAGAGCAGATTGCAGCTATGGAATCTTATAATGCTCTTGCCGCTACATTGGAGGGATTACACTCTGAAAACCCAGAAATTGAAATTGAGGAAACTTCAGAAAAAATAAAGATCCCTTTAAAAGCTCTTAAATTGTTAGCAAAAATATTAAAGGCTACAAGTCAAGGAAAACCTATTTCTGTAGTTCCTATTGCCACAGAAATGACTACTCAGGCAGCAGCTGAATTATTAGGCTGTTCAAGGCCTCATTTTGTTAAATTACTTGAGAAAGGACAGATTCCTTATACTATGGTTGGTAGACATCGTCGTGTTAAATTTCAGGATGTAATAGATTATAAGAAAGAAATGAAATTGAAACAGGAACAATTTCTTATCGATATGATGAAGTCTGACGAAGAATTAGGATTATATGATTCATAGTGTGCGATTTACTTGTGTTCTAGATACAAACATTATTTATCCAATCGAAATTAGAGATTTATTATTTTGGTTTGCACATTATGATTTATTTACTCCTAAATGGAGTAATCATATTTTTGATGAATGGGAAGATGTAATGGCAAGAAAAGGAGTGGCTAAAAGAGAAATTGAGAAAAGGACAAATTTTGCTAATTTAGCTTTTCCCGATGCGCTTGTTATTAATTATGAGCCTTTGATTGATGGGTTGACTTTACCTGATGAAAAAGACCGTCATGTATTGGCAGCTGCAATAAAAACGAATGCAAATGTTATTGTAACGAATAATTTAAAAGATTTCCCAGAAAAATATTTGGCGTCTTTTGGATTAGTTGCTAAATCTGCGGATGATTTTATTGCGGATATAATAGATTTAAACCATGATAAAGCAATAGAGGCCTTTAGAAAATTAGTTTTGAATAGAAGAAACCCAGATTTGGATGAGTTTGAAGTTTTAGATAATTTAAGACAAAATGGATTAGTTGACTCTGCTAATTATTTACATTCGTTAATTTAGTGAAGTAACTCCAACTCAAAAAAATTCAAGAAGATTCTTTACAAAAGGTTGCTAAAAGCCTTAATCAAACTTTCAACATCCAAACCAACAAACTCTTGAAGTTCATCAACACTACCATGTTCAATAAAAGCATCAGGAACACCTAAAGTTTTAATAGTGTTTTTATAATTATTGGCTGATGCAAATTCTAAAATAGTACTTCCAAAACCACCTTTAATACTATTATCTTCAACGGTAATAATGGTATGGTAAGTTTTAAAAATAGTATCAAGTAGTTTCTCATCCAAAGGTTTTACAAAACGCATATCGTAATGCGACACATTCAAATTTAAAATAGCTTCAGAAACATTTTGCGCCATAGTTCCTATACTTAAAACTGTTAAATGGTTACCTTTTTTTAGTTGAATACCTTTGCCTATTTCAATTTTAGAAAATGGCTGTTTCCAATCTAAAGTAATGCCACGCCCACGAGGATACCTAATAGCAATTGGAAACTCTAAACCCAATTGTGCAGTGTACATCATGTTACGTAACTCAATTTCATTTCTAGGTGCAAAAATGATGAGGTTTGGAATGCATCGTAAAAACGATAAATCAAAAACACCATGATGTGTTGCGCCATCTTCACCAACCAAACCGGCTCTGTCTAAACAAAAAATAACTGGTAACTTTTGAATAGCCACATCATGAATTATCTGGTCGTAAGCACGTTGTAAAAACGTGGAGTATATATTACAAAACGGTATTAAACCTTGTGTTGCCATACCAGCAGCAAGTGTAACGGCGTGTTGTTCAGCAATACCTACATCAAAAGCGCGATCTGGAATTTCTTCCATCATATATTTCAACGAACTTCCAGTAGGCATTGCTGGCGTAATACCAACTATTTTTTTATTTTTTTTGGCGAGTTCAACAATGGTTAGCCCAAAAACATCTTGATATTTTGGAGGGAACATCTCATTTGATTTCACTGGTAAATCGCCAGTTTTAGCATCAAACTTTCCTGGAGCATGATATTTTACTTGGTCTGCCTCAGCTTGTTTCAAGCCTTTACCTTTTGTAGTAATAATGTGTAAAAATTTAGGCCCTTTTATAGATTTTAATCGTTTTAATTCTGATATAATTTTATCGATATCATGCCCATCTATAGGTCCTGAATAATCAAAATTTAAGGCTTCAATAATATTATTTCGCTTTTGAGTGCCTTTTTTAACGTTGGCTAAATATTGTTTAAGCGCACCAACACTTGGGTCTATTCCAATGGCATTATCATTTAAAATAACCCATAAATTGGCATCGGTAACTCCAGCATGGTTTAAGCCTTCAAAAGCCATGCCTCCAGCAATACTAGCATCACCAATTACGGCTATATGTTGTTTTTCTAAATCGCCTTTTAATTTTGAAGCAATAGCCATACCTAAAGCCGCCGAAATAGATGTTGAAGCATGCCCAACACCAAAAGTATCATAAATACTTTCATCTCGTTTTGGAAATCCGCTTATGCCTCCAAGTTGGCGGTTGGTATGAAAATTATCGCGGCGTTCTGTTAAAATTTTATGACCGTAGGCTTGATGGCCAACATCCCAAATCAATTGATCTTCGGGTGTGTTGAATACATAATGTAATGCAATAGTAAGTTCTACAACACCTAAACTAGCTCCTAAATGGCCTTCTTTAGTGGCAACAATATTTATAATGAATTCACGTAATTCTTTGGCAAGTTGAGGTAAGTCTTTTTGATTTAAAAGACGGAGTTCTTTTGGGGAATTTATGGTATTTAAAAGATTGCTCATTAATTTACAAATGTAATATTTTGAAATTGTATTTTTGTTACTATGATAGAACCTTTTGACGACATTTATTTCATGAAAAAAGCCCTTCAAGAAGCAAATGCTGCTTTTGATAAAGGTGAAATACCAGTAGGTGCAGTTATCGTTATTGATAATAAAATAATAGCACGCGGACATAATTTAACCGAAACATTAACCGATGTAACGGCACACGCAGAAATGCAAGCCATAACTGCTGCTGCAAATTTTTTAGGTGGAAAATATCTCCAGAATTGTACCTTGTATGTTACGTTAGAACCTTGCCAAATGTGTGCAGGTGCATTGTATTGGAGCCAGATTTCTAATATTGTTTATGGCGCAAGAGATGAAGAACGCGGTTGCATTACATTGAAAACAAAGCTGCATCCAAAAACAAAAATAAAAGGCGGTGTGTTGGCAGACGACGCTTCATCACTCTTAAAGCGGTTTTTTATTGAAAAGCGAAATTTGAATTGATTTTTATCATCCTGAACTTGTTTCAGGATCTCATTTAATATTTTTTCCGCTTTTGATTTTCTCTCATTTTATCCAAATTTTCCTTGGTAAGCATATAATCCTTGGGGTCTTTATCTTTCCATCTGTAATAAGAAAATAATGGAAATACTAAAAAAAATAATCCTGCTACACCAAAGCCAATAAATTTTTGTGAGTTTTCAGACTCTGTAAAAAAACCAGTAAGGATACTCCCGAAAGAGGCAATAAATAATATTAAAGTGATATATTTTATAGAAGTCATTTATTAAATATTACTTAGTAAAATTAATCAATTGCTGCCTGTAAGCAGTTAATAATTTAGATTTTGAAATATATCCAAAGTACTTTCCATCTTTAATAACTGGTAAATTCCATGCGCCGCTGGCTTTAAAATTATCCATAATATCTTGCATAGAATCTGCGTCATAATTAATAATACCAGCATCAGCATGCATTAAGCTAGCGGCATCTACTTTGTCATAAAGATCTGTGTCAAACATAATGTGCCTAATATCATCAAGTCTAATAACGCCCAAAAATTTATGTTCGTCATTTACTACAGGAAAATGATTTCGTGAAGATTTAGCAACAGCATTCTTTAAAATATCTCGAAGTTTCATTTCTGGTTTTAAAACTATAAAATTGGTTTCAATCACTTTATCAATATCTAAAACCATGAGGACGTTTTGGTCTTTATCGTGCGTCATTAATTCGCCACGTTCTGCAAGCTTAAGCGTATAAATAGAATGTGAAATATAATATTTTGTAATACTGAATGAGATGGCTGAAACTAGCATTAAAGGAACAAAAAGTTCGTAGCCACCAGTTATTTCGGCAATAAGGAAAATTGCAGTTAGCGGCGCATGTAAAACACCGGCCATTAAACCCGTCATGCCTATTAACGTGAAATTAGATTCTGATACTTGAAAATCTAACCCAATATTATTAATAATTTTAGCGAAGGCATTCCCTAAAGCACTTCCCATAACCAAGGTTGGAATAAAAACACCGCCAACGCCACCAGCTCCAAAAGTGGTGGTCATAGCTACGGCTTTGAAAACTGCAATGCCAAGTAAAAGGCCAATAACTATCCAAATATTTGATAAATCTAAATTAAAAGGGGTTATGCCAATCGCAGATAAATGATCGCCTTTTAAAAGGTTATTCATAATGCCATAACCTTCACCGTATAATGGCGGAATGAAATATAACATGGTGCCAATAGCTAAACCACCAATTAATAAGCGAATTGCACGACTTTTAAATTGTTTAAAAAAGTTGGTTATGGCAAAAAATACTTTTGAAAAATATACAGATGCGAGTCCAGTAACAAGTCCTAAAATGATGTAAAAAGCAATATCATTTATTTGGAATTTATCAGTAAGTTCAAATCGTAATAACACATCAGTTCCTAAGAAAAAATAAGAGGTAACAACTGCCGAAACGGATGCTAATAAAAGAGGGACTAACGAGGTAAATGCAATATCTAAACTAAATATTTCAATGGCAAAAACAATGGCAGCAATGGGTGCTTTAAACATAGAAGCCATGGCGCCTGCTGCTGCGCAGCCAATAAGTAGCATTCGTGTTTTTTGATTCATATGAAACAAGCGCGCCGCATTTGAACCTAACGCAGAACCTACGCTTACTGCGGGCCCTTGTAAACCTACAGACCCACCAAAACCAGCTGTTAAAGGCGCGGTTATTAAAGCGGCATAAATATTATACCGTGGAATAATTCCGTTTAGTTTTGAAATCGCATATAAAGTTGATGAAATACCATGTCCGATATGTTTTTTTAACCACACTTGCTTGATAACATAAACTAAAAATAAGCCTATCATTGGGAAAATGAAATACAACGAATTTTGGTAATTATTGAAAAAATCTAACTCAAATAATTGCCTAATATAGTGCGTGAAGTTTTTTAGTAATACAGTTCCAATTCCTGCAAGAAAACCAACTAAAATACTAAGCATATAAATAAACTGGCGTTCAGAAATATGTTTATATTTCCAAATCAGAAATTTTCTTAATAGTTTTTTAGTGGTAAAAGGCATTTTTAAAATTACTAAAAAAATCCTGCCAAAAGCAGGATTTAATTTTTTATGATTTTAAATTAAGTTTTAAGCTCAATTCTGTTAGTTGTTGATCGTCAATTGGAGCAGGAGCGTCTATCATTACATCTCGCCCATTATTATTTTTAGGGAATGCAATAAAATCTCTAATCGTTTCTTGCCCGCCTAAAATGGCAACTAGTCTGTCCAATCCAAATGCTAAACCTCCATGTGGCGGTGCGCCGTATTGAAAAGCATCCATTAAAAATCCAAATTGCGCTTTGGCTTCTTCTGGCGTAAAGCCTAAATAATCAAACATTAAAGCTTGAGTTGCTGCATCATGAATACGAATGGAACCACCTCCAATTTCATTTCCATTTAAAACCAAATCGTAAGCATTAGCTTTCACATCTCCAGGATTGGTTTTCAATAATTCTAACTGTCCGGGTTTTGGAGATGTAAACGGGTGGTGCATGGCGTGGTAACGTTCTGTATCTTCATCCCATTCTAATAAAGGAAAATCCATTACCCAAAGTGGGGCAAATTCTTTTGGGTTTCGTAAGCCTAAACGTTCGGCTAACTCCATACGTAAAGCACTCAATTGTGCTCTTACTTTATTTTTATCTCCAGAAAGTACACAAATTAAATCGCCTGATTTTGCACCAGTAACTTCAGCCCATTTTGCTAAATCGTCTTGATCGTAAAATTTATCTACCGAAGATTTAAAAGTTCCATCTTCATTACATCGAGAATAAACCATGCCTAAAGCACCAACTTGCGGACGCTTTACCCAATCTATTAATTTATCTATTTCTTTTCTTGTGTAGCTGTTTCCTCCTGGAACTGCTATTCCAACAACCAACTTAGCAGTATTAAAAACGCCAAAATCTTTATGTTGCGCGACTTCATTTAATTCGCCAAATTCCATCCCAAAACGAATATCGGGTTTGTCATTTCCGTAGAGGCGCATGGCATCATCGTAAAGCATTCTTGGGAATTTTTCAATGTCAACACCGTTTACTTCTTTTAATAAATGCCGTGTTAAACCTT
>JBAQZZ010000008.1:0-7845 GCA_049791475.1 Flavobacteriaceae bacterium
TCAAATGTACGACCCTGTAAAATGGTCAACATCAGTTGAAAAGCTTTCTGATACTGAATACAAACTTATTTCTACTGCTACAATTGAAACCAAATCACATTTGTATTCACAAAATGTAGACGATGGCGGTCCAATTCCAACAACCTTTGTTTACACTAATAAAGGCGAATCTTTTAATCTGATTGGAAAAACTACTGAAGACATTGGGATTACTGTAGACGATCCAGTTTTCGATATGCGCATAAAATACTTTGAAAACAAAGCCGTTTTCGAACAAAAAATAACCCTTTTAAAAGATGTAGAAACTATAAAAGGAACGGTAGAATTTATGGCTTGTGATGATGAAAAATGCTCGCCACCAACCACTGAAGATTTAGTTTTTATTTTAAACGAAACACCTCAAAAGCCAGAAAATAAAAATCAAATATATAGCCCTATAAAATGGTCTAAATCTGTTGAAAAAATATCTGATAATCAGTACGACTTAGTTATCATAGCAGCTATTGAAAAAGATTGGCATTTATACTCTCAATATACTGCTGAAGGTGGTTCGCTACCCATTATTATTTCAAAAAAAGATGACAATAATGACTTTGAACTAAAAGGAAAAGCAACTGAAAGTGATACGCTTCAAAAATACAACGATACTTTTGAAGTTACCGAATCTTTTTTTGTAGATAAAGCCATTTTAAAACAACGTATCGTTTTAAAAAATGATAATATAAATGTTGTTAATATTAATTTATCTGCTCAGGTTTGTAAAACACTTTGCCTACAAGTTAATGAAGATTTTTCTTTTTCGTTAAATGGCGAAACCACAAACGATAATGCGATTTTAAGTAGTATTGATAATGATGTTGTTAATAATCAACTTTACGGTATCTCTTCAAGCGCTATTATAAAGCCAAATACAAACTGTAGTAATCAAATGGTCACTTCTGTTTCAAGTGAAAGAGATTCAACTAAATCATTATGGAGCATTTTCGGTTTGGGCTTTTTAGGAGGATTATTAGCTTTATTAACACCTTGTGTTTTTCCAATGATACCTTTAACAGTTAGTTTCTTTACTAAAAAAGGAGATAATAAAAGCTCAGGAATTTCAAAAGCATTGCTTTATGGCTTCTTTATTTTTGCAGTTTATATATTACTAAGTGTTCCCTTTCATTTATTAGACTCGGTAAATCCAGATATTTTAAATGAAATATCAACCAATGTATGGCTTAATGTAATCTTCTTTATCATATTTCTATTTTTTGCATTCTCGTTTTTTGGTTATTACGAATTAACACTGCCTTCAAGCTGGACAAATAAAACGACTCAAGGCGAAAATGCTGGTGGACTTATTGGTATTTTCTTTATGGCTTTAACTTTAGCTATTGTATCCTTTTCTTGTACAGGACCCATTTTAGGTTCTTTACTGGCAGGCTCATTAACTGCCGATGGTGGTGCATGGCAACTTACAGCAGGTATGGCAGGATTTGGAGTGTCTTTAGGCTTACCGTTTGCGCTTTTTGCTATGTTTCCTAATTTATTAAATGCCTTACCAAAATCTGGCGGATGGTTAAACACAACCAAAGTAGTTTTAGGCTTTTTAGAATTGGCTTTAGCTTTTAAATTTTTATCAAATGCCGATTTAGTAGACCATTGGAATATCCTTAAAATTGAACCTTTCTTAATTATTTGGATTATTATTTTTGGCGGTTTAGCACTTTATTTGTTCGGAAAAATAAAATTTCCACATGATTCACCTATTAAAAAATTATCATTCTCCAGATGGTCATTTGCTATTTTAGTTGGCGCTTTTACCATCTATTTAGCATCCGGATTTAGAGTAAATAAAGAAACTGAAACATTTACTTCGCTAACCCTTTTAAGTGGTTTAGCACCTCCTGTAGGTTATAGTTTTTTATATCCAAAAGAATGTCCAAACAATTTAGAATGTTTTAAAGATTTAAAGTCTGGGATAGCGTATGCGAAAAAAGTAAATAAACCCATTATGCTCGATTTTACGGGTTATGCCTGTGTGAATTGTAGAAAAATGGAAGAACATGTTTGGTCTTCACCTAAAATTGATGGCTTGATAAGAAACGATTATGTTCTAATTTCGCTTTATGTAGACGACAAAAAAGCACTTCCGGAAAATGAACAAATTGAAGTTAATCGAATTAATGGCGGCACCAGAAAATTAATTAATTACGGACATAAATGGGCCAATTTTCAAACACAGTTTTTTCAAACCAACTCGCAGCCTTATTATGTTTTAATGGACTCTGAAGGTAAACAAATATTAAATGAACCTGTTGGATATACGCCTAACGAAGAAGATTATGCTCAGTTTTTAGAATGTGGGTTGGAGGTTTTCAATAAAAAGAAACAACAATCTATATTCCAAAATTAAATAAAAAAGCTTTCCAATTTTTTTAAAAAAGGAAAGCTTTTATGAAATTTATTACTCTAAAAAATTACAAAGCTATTTTCTAACTGTTTTTATTAAAGCTATTGCATTTTTTACATCTTGCTGTAATTTTGAATAATCTTTATTTGCTATAATATCTTTTGATATTAATTGAGAGCCCATTCCAACACACGTTACACCAGCATCAAACCAGCCTTTTAAATTTTCCTCTGTTGGAGAAACACCGCCTGTAGGCATAATACTTGTCCAAGGTTGTGGACCTTTAATCCCTTTTACAAATTTTGGTCCGTATAAATCACCAGGAAATAATTTTACTATTTCACATCCTAGCTCTTCAGCTCTTGCAATTTCAGTTAAACTGCCACAACCTGGAGACCATAATACTTTTCTACGGTTACACGCAATGGCGATATCTTCTCTTAAAACTGGTGTAACAATAAAGTTTGCGCCTAAAGCCATATATAAAGATGCAGCAGCACCATCGGTTACAGAACCAACACCCATAATCATTCCGGGCAATTCTTTGATCGCATATTTTGTTAATTCGCCAAAAACTTCGTGAGCGAAATCACCACGTGCAGTAAATTCCATTAAACGCGCACCACCATCGTAACATGCTTTTAATACGTTTTTACTTAATTCTATATCATTATGAAAAAATAAAGGAATCATTCCTGTGTCTTTCATCGCTTGCGCTACTTCTAATCTTGAAAATTGTGCCATGTTATTTGAGTCGGAAGCCCGAAGTTGGAAGTCCGAAGTTTTAAATTATTAATTTAATAGAAGAGTGAAACTCAACTTCAAGCTTCAAACTTCTATCTTCTATTTTTTTATCTTGCTACTCGTCCTGAAGCATCACCTCCCATAAGTTTTGCAACTTCATCAACGGTTACCAAGTTAGCATCACCTTTAATAGTGTGTTTTAAACAAGATGCAGCAACTGCAAAATCTAAAGCATTTTGATCGTTATCTGGGTAGGTTAATAATCCGTAGATTAATCCACCCATAAATGAATCGCCACCACCAACACGATCAACAATATCGGTAATTTGATATTGACGTGTTTGAAGCATTTGCTTACCATCATATAAAACACCAGCCCAAGTATTATGAGATGCAGATATTGAACCTCTTAGAGTTGTAATTACTTTTTTAGCTCTTGGGAATTTTTTCATCATCTGCTGACAAACTGATAAGAAAGCTTCTGCTTTAACATCGTGTCCATGTGTTTGAACTGCAGCACCCGCAGGCTTAATACCAAAGTGCATTTCTGCATCTTCTTCATTTCCAAGAATAACATCACAGTATGACGTTAATTCAGTCATTATAGTTTCACGGTCTCCATCATATTTCCATAATTTAGCACGGTAATTTAAATCTGTAGATATAGTTACGCCCAATCTGCTAGCAGCTTTTACAGCCTCTAAACAAACATCTGCCGAACTTTGAGAAATTGCTGGTGTAATTCCTGTCCAGTGAAACCACTCTACACCTTTAAATACGGCATCCCAATTAATCATACCTGATTGAATAGTTGACATTGAAGAATAGGCTCTGTCATAAACTACTTTACTTCCTCTAGATACCGCTCCAGTTTCTAAGAAATAAACCCCTAAACGCTCGCCACCCCAAACAATTTTATCAACTCCAACACCTCTTTTGCGCATTTCCATCATGGCACATTCGCCAATATCATTTTTTGGTAAACGGGTTACAAAATCAGTAGAAATACCATAATTTGCTAATGATACCGCTACGTTTGATTCTCCACCACCATAAACAACATCAAAACTGTTTGCTTGTGAAAATCTTAAAAAACCTTCAGGAGCTAATCTTAACATGATTTCTCCAAATGTTACTACTCTACTCATTTTAATGGGTCTTATTTTGTTAATTTAATTTTTGCTTAAACGTTTAAGCAAGTTTTTTAAAAAATAACCAAAACCAGTAAATTCAAACTTAGGTTTTGATTGGATTAACTAAAACAGTATATTTGTTTAAACGTTTAAGCAAATATATAAAAAATTTGAATAAAAAAAAGAAAACAACTATAAAAGATATTGCTAACGTATTAAATATCTCTGCTGCGGCTGTTTCAAAAGCACTTCACGATGACTCTCGAATTAGTGAAAAAACTAAAAAAGCGGTAAGGCAAGTTGCAGAAAATTTAAATTATCAACCAAACCATCTGGCAAGTGCCCTAAGAAAAGGAAAAAGTAATTTAGTAGGGGTTATTGTTCCGAGAACAAATAGCAACTTTTTTTCTTCGGTAATTGAAAATATGGAAGCTATTTTAAATAAGGAAGGTTATAATATAATTATAACCCAATCTAACGAATCCTATAAAAAGGAATGTGCTAATATTGATACTTTATTATTTACCCAAGTTGATGGTATAATAGCATCTATGGCAAACGAAACTGTAGATTTATCATATTATGAAAAAATAAAATCTAAAGGTATACCCTTAATTTTATTCGATCGTGGTGAAAATGATTTGAATGTAGATTATATAGGTATTAATGATTATGATAGCAGCCATATGATTGTAGAACATCTTGTAAAACAAGGTTGTAAACGTATTGCACATATTGGAGGCTATAAAAGAACACGTATTTTTAATAACAGGATAAGAGGCTACATTGATGCTTTAAAAAAACATAATTTGCCTTTAGATAATGAACTTCTTATTGAAAGTAGCTTAACTATTGAAGATGGAAGAGAAAAAATGAATCAGCTATTGAAACTTAAAAACAGACCAGATGCTGTTTATGTGGCAAGTGATTACGCAGCTTTAGGCGCTTTACAGATTTTGGAAGAAAACAATATTTCTGTCCCTCATGATATTCGATTAGTTGGGTTTGGGAACGAACCTTTTACTTCTTTGGTTACACCTTCAATATCAAGTATAAACCAACATAGCGAGGCTATTGGTAGATTAGCAGCAGAAACTTTTTTAAAACGTGTTCAATCCGAAAATTTAAAGCAAACTTTAAATAAACAAATTTTAGATGCTGAATTGATAGTAAGAGATTCTTCCATGTGAAAAGTTTAAAGTTAACCCGTTTTACATTTTAAGAATACAAATTTTAAGGTTGTTAATATGTCTATCAAATAGAAATTTAATCATGTACTGAATGGTTTTCAATGTTTTTATCATGTATTAGTTATTTTTTAGACATTTTTATTACAATTATCTTAAAATTTAAGATTGTAGATAAGGTATTTTTGTAAATTGCATGGATGCAAACCAACTAATGCATAAATTTTATGGTTACTTTAAAACAATTGGCTAAAGAGTTAAATGTTTCTATATCTACAGTTTCTAAAGCTTTAAATAATAGTGAGGAAATTGGTGAGGAAACGGCTAAACGCGTAAAAGAACTTGCCGAATTGTATAACTACAAACCTAATAAAGTAGCATTAAGTTTAAAGCAAAATAAAACGAAAACCATAGGTGTAATAATACCTGATATTCTCAATCATTTTCTAGCAAAGGTGCTTTTTGGAATAGAGCGAGAAGCTGCACTTCACGGGTATAATATTATTACTTGTATTTCAAACGAATCTTTAGAAAAAGAAAAAGAAAGTTTGCAATTATTGGCAAGCGGAAGTGTTGATGGTTTTATTCTATCGGTTGCCAAAGAAACTCAAATAAAGAATGAAGTAGAGCATTTTAAAAAAACAATTAATGGCGGTTTGCCCATAGTTATGTTTGATAGAGTAGCACACGATGTTATGTGCGATAAAGTTATAGTTGATGATTTTGATGCCACTTACAATGCGACTTTGAGTTTAATAAAGGAGAATAGAAAAAAAATAGTTTTTATAAGCAACATAGAAGCGCTAAGTGTAGGTAAACTGAGAGAACGGGGCTATATTAAAGCTATTTTAGAACATACTAGTTATGAGCCTTTAGTTTTAAAAATGAATAGAAATAAGGATTTGCAACAAAAAATAAAACCTTTTTTTAAAAAGAATCCTAATATTGATGGTGTGGTTTCAGCTGATAGTTCATCAGCAATTATATCTATAAATATAGCTATTAAGTTGGGTTTAAATGTGCCAAAAGATATTTCGGTAATTGGTTTTGGAAGTAAATCGGTCTCAAACCTTTCGGTACCAAGATTAACAACTATTAGGCAGCATGCTAAAGTTATTGGCGCTAATGCAGCACAATTACTTATAAAAAGAATGGAAAACACATCAGAAAAAGATGTGAAAACTAAAATAGTAAAGACTAGTTTTGTTAAAAGTAAGTCTACATTATAATAGTTTTTAACAGGTTATCAACATTTATATTGCAAATTAATGTATTTAATCGTTAAAAATATACATTTCATCGAATTATCATGAATAATAACTTTCTTTATCCTATTTTAGCCACTCTTAAAGTGCGCCCCAATAATATGCCCTTAGCAATTTAAGATACATTAATCCATTTAATTTGACTTTATAAGTCGCAATCCCTCGCAAATTTTAAAAAAATCTGTACGCAATCATGTGTTCGATTTTTAAGTTAATTATCCATTTTTCCCTCATCAAAGATTTTGTTTTTCAAAGTCTTCGATCTGTATTTAATTATTAAACAAAGTGAAAAATAAATTAACCTTAAATCGAATAATAATGAAAGCCCTAAAAATTACCTTAATTTTAGCATTACTTTTAACAGCATTTACTTCTTGTACAAAACAAGATTTGAATGAAGATGATGTATTAAATAATCCAGAAACTCCAGAAGTATTATTTACTGGAGGTCACGTTCAAGATTAATCACTAAATATTTTCTGAGATATTTAATTAAGTCTCTTTACAAAAATTTTGTAAAGAGACTTTTTTTTATTTAAATGAAAAATTATAAATACATTTGAAGAAATAGTCCATTAAAAGTCTGTAAAAATTGAAATTTACTCTAGTTTGTCTATTAATAGTTACTTGCTTTAATAATTTAGAGGCTCAAATTGATATCAATTTAAGTAAAATAGATTCTATTCATAAGAATGTTTTAAACTATAAAATCAAAGATTCAGCAGATATTGCTAAAGTTAATTATCAAATCGGAGAATTATATAGATATTCATTAATTAGTGATAGTTCATATTATTACTATCACAAAGCAGAAAAAATATTCAAAGCTTTAAAAGATGACTATAATTATGCTATTACACTCTATGGAATAGCAGTTATTCAAACCAATGAAAAAGATTATACTGGTAGCGAAGTTACTTCTTTTGAAGCAATAGCATTACTTGATGGATTAAAAGATACTAATGATGTTAAAAAGTATAAATCATTTATATTTAATAATTTAGGAATAGTTTTTAATGAGCTAGGTCTTCATGAGGAATCAATAAAATATTATAAACAAGCTATTAATCTTAAAAATACTTTAAAAGGAAATTTTAAAAGCAGTATAGACAATTCTATAA
>JBAQZZ010000009.1:0-12951 GCA_049791475.1 Flavobacteriaceae bacterium
TGTTTGGTGCTATAAAATTGGGATATATTTGCACCAAATAAGTCCAATCACCATCAAGAAACACGGAAGAAAGGCTAAATGTATTTTTAAATATGGACTGAACTTCTTAGCCAATGCGCTGTTAAACTCTGAAAATCAAAATGATACCAATCTATTTCAATTTTTGTCATGTACTTAGACTTTTTACAGTAAATTCCGATTGCAATTAAAGTACCTATTCCTCCTCCGTGACTTGCTAATCCTTGGAAACCAATAAACTGATATGTATCTCCGATTTTTTTAATTGGCAACAAAATTTCGAGAGGGTTTTGAAAATAATATGAAGGGTCATAGAATATGCAATGTCCGAGTCTTGCACCTAAAACTATTCCAACAATAATGTAAATAAATAATTTTTCTAAATTTTCAATTGGTATATTTTCTTTAATGTAAATGCGTTTCGCAACGTAATTAGCTAAAAGAAGACCTGTTATGAAAAATAAACCATAATATTTTAAAGGGAAAGAGTCCGTTATCCAATAAATCACTGGGTCAAGATTCCAATGTATAATTCTATCATTCATTTGTTAGCGTGAGTTTTTCAGCATAGAGTTCAACTTGTTATATAGTAATTTTTCTTATAGAAATAAACAATAAAAAAGTTCTTAATTTTCTTCAGGAAACGTAATATGCTGGTAAGCTCCTAAATCTGGAGTAGCTGTTCTATTTATATTCAAAAGGTCAAAAGGTACTTGTGTAGCAAAAGCAGCTAAGCCTTTATTTATAGCAGCAGATTCAACGCCAATAACGAGTTTATTTGAATTAGTATCAAGGAAATTTGGGTCTTCGTTGAATATGTTCCCCTCATATTTTGAAACATCATTCAAGTCATAATTTGGACCTGTGAAGTTGTTGTTATTATCCTGAAAGCGAATTAAACAATTCGTGAATTTAAAATTGAAAACCACGGCATCGTCTTCTATTTCTTCTAGACCTATTTCAGGATTATCATTTCCGTAGATAATACAATTGTTAAAATTTGCTTCGGTTAAATCCGCTATTATAGTATTGTCATTTTCATCTATAACAAAATTGTTTAGTAAAACTGATGGTAATTGTCTAAAACCATTGTTCCAATAATTAACAATGGTACTGTGCGTAAAATTATATTTTCCACCAATAGTTCCAGCAAATGACGATTGCCCTGCATTGTTAATAACCACATTTTCTCCAGCAATAGACGTGTTTCTACCCAAAATTCCAAAACTGCTTGTATTATAAATTTGAGAATTTGTGATGGTTAATTTGTCGTTAATGTCATTTGGGTTGCCATCACATAAAATACCAACCGTGGCATTTTTAATTGTGGCGTAGTTTATAGTATTGTTTAAACTTCCATCAAATAGCCAAATGGTTCCCCATTGCCCTGGGGTTTCTGCAAAATTAGGCTCTAAACGATCACCTTCAAAAATCACTTCGTTTTCTAATAATTCTTGGTCGTTACTAAAACTACCATTTACTTGTAAAGTGGCGCCTTCGTTAACGATGAGCCCAGATTCTGAATGAAAATGTATGCGTGCACCTGCATCAATTGTTAAAATTTCTCCATTAGGTACCGCTGCAAAACCATAAATAACATAGGGCTTATCATTTGTAAAGTTAAGCTCATTAGGTAGTAATTCGCGACCTTGCAATTCAGTTTCAATTAACTCGCCACCAACGTTAAGTGTTAATGTTTCTATTACTTTATTGGCATCTCTGTTTGGATATATAAATATGGCATCTTGAACTAAAGTGACTAATTCGACAGTTTGGAGATTGCTATTAGTATCAAATTCAATTTTATCGGTGTATAAAAATCTACCATCAGTATTTGTGAAACTATTAATATCTATAGTTGTTTCTACAAATATAAATAAGCTGTCTTTGGCTAGTAATTCAACATTTTCAAATTGTTTGCCCGCTAAACCATCAACATTCAGTCTGTAATTTGAAGCTTCGCCTAAACTTAGTCTTACAGTTGGAATAACAATATCGTTATCACTTCTGTTGTAAACCTTTAAATTATAGGTGCTCGAACCTATATTACTAAATACCGTATCTAAGTAAATGGTGTCTTTAGAAAATTCTAAACTTCCTGTGCTTGGTGAAAATTCAAAATCTTTTCTACAAGAACTCCAAAAGATTAAAAAGCAAATAATAAATAAAAAGTAGCAAAGTTTTTTAATCATTAGTAATATGAATTAAGACTGCTAAAATATAACTTTAGATTTTATGAAATAGTATATAAAAAAGGATTAATCAAAAAAAAAGCCTTTACAATTTGTAAAGGCTTTTTTGAATTATATGAATCGTGTTTAAAACTGATTATTTTCCGCCAGCTTCAAGGTTCTTCATTTCTTTTTCAATCATTTCATAAAACTGATCGATTTTAGGAAGAATTACAACACGTGTACGTCTGTTTTTCGCTCTGTTTTCAGCAGTATCATTATCTACTAAAGGCACATAAGAACTACGTCCAGCAGCAATTAACTGTCCTGGATTAACATCAAGTTCTTGTAATACTCTAATGATAGATGTAGAACGTTTAACACTTAAATCCCAGTTGTCCAATAAAGGTGGTTTATTGTAAGGAACATTATCGGTATGTCCTTCAACCATACACTCAAAGTTTGGTCTGCTATTTACCACTTTAGCAACTTTAGCCAAAACATCTTTTGCTTTTGCAGTTACATTATAGCTACCACTTTGAAATAATAATTTATCTGCAATAGAGATAAATACAACACCTTTTTCAACATTAATTTCAATGTCTGGATCGTTGATTCCTACTTCACGTTTTAAACCTGTTACTAAAGCCAATGTAACACTGTCTTTTTTAGTAAGTGCATCTTGCAAACGTGTAATTTTTAATTCTTTTTCTTTTATGCTCTCTAAAGTTTTTTCTACGTTGCTAGCACCTTTTGAAGATAAGATTTGTAAATTATCATTATACTTTTTTAAATCTTCTACTTGGCCTTCTAAAAGCGTTACTTTAGCAGTAGCCGAAGCTCTATCTTCTAAACAAGAATTTAATTTTACGGTTGCAGAATTAAGCAAATCTTGAGTTTCTTTTTGTTTTGCTTGTAAATCTGTAAATTGTTTTTTTGACACACATGAACTTAATAGTAGCATTGCAGATACACTAAGTAATAAAATTTTCTTCATAATTATTGGACTTATTTTAGATTAAAAAATTTCTAAATTTGTTTACACAAAAGTATATAAAAATCAATCAATTTTAACATTTTAACAAAACTTTTGCTAAGTAGTTATAAACTTTTATAATACTTCTTTTTATTTACGAAATAATCAACTACAATAGATGTTCTATTATAGTGTTTTATTTTATTTTTTGTGTTTTTTCGCTGTTTTAATAAGCGATTAAGGTGATAATAAAAACTAAAATGAGCTTTTAAGACAGCCAACGTATGCCTTGGCTTCATTTTAAATAAATATTTTATACTAGCTATACCATCTAAAATAAGACGAATGAGTATGATTTTAAATAAAAAACCTTTTGCATTTTTGGTCACCATAAAAAGGCTATTTCGATAATTTAAATAGGTTTTTTTCGGATTCGTATTTTTTAACGTAGCACCACCCACATGATAAATTACGGATTTACCAACATATTTCACAACGAATCCCTTGTTTTTGGCTCGCCAACACAAATCGATTTCTTCCATGTGAGCAAAAAAGTGTTCATCAAACCCATTTAACTCATTAAAAACTGTTTTTCTGATAAATAAACACGCACCAGATGCCCAAAATATTTCTGAGGTATCATTGTATTGTCCTTCATCTTTTTCAATAGTTTCAAAAATTCTACCTCTACAATATGGGTAACCATATTTATCTATAAAACCTCCAGCAGCACCAGCATATTCAAAATAATCTTTGTTTTTAAAATCTAAAATTTTTGGTTGAATTATACACGTTTTATCTTCATTTATAAAAGCGTTAATAATAGGGTTAAGCCAATTTTTGGTAACCTCAACATCACTATTTAATAAACAAAATACATCGGCATTAATTTGGTTTAAAGCATCATTATAACCTTTTGCATAACCGCCGTTTTCTTTGTTTTGAATAATTTTTATTGAAGGAAAAGCTAATTTTATGTAAGCAATAGAATCATCCGTAGATGCATTATCTGCTAAATAAATTTCAGCGCCCGTTGCATTTTTTATAACCGAAGGCACGAATTTTTCAAGCAATTCTTTTCCGTTCCAATTTAATATGACGATTGCTAATTTCAATCTACTTGATGTTTTTTATGTAAAATGCAAAGTTAATTAACCAAAACAGAATAGAACCTTCAATTATTCTTTGATATAATCCAATAAAATTTCCAGTAGCATTTGAGCTAAGCATAAACGAGAAAAGTATTGCGATAACACCACTTGAAATAGAAATAGTAGAAATTAATTTTCCGTTATTCCATTTATTGGCAGCTATTCCAATAAGAATTAAGCTTATTGGAACAATTAAATATGTTAGTGCACCAGATATATTGTGTATAAATTGTGAAATGCTCGGGTTAATTAATTCTTTATTGCAGCCCGAATCACAAGGAAAAATTCCAACAACAATAGTACTTATACCATAGAAAATTCCAAAAATTATTAATCCTACACGAGCTAAACTTAAATTTTTAATAAACTTTAGAGCTGAAAATGAAAATAATGTAATTAAAACTCCACTCGGAATATATCCAAAGAGTCTTATATAAATACCGTGTGAAGTGTCAATGGCATAACTTTCACTTATAAATTGTTTTATAGGGCTGTAATTTTCCATTAGAAATCCACCAATAATAGACGAGCCAATAAATAATAAAGCTCCAATTAACCCAAACCAAAAAGTTATAGTTTTATTCATTTTTTTTATAATTTGGAATATCTTTTAAAAAAGTATAGCCTTGTTTTTTAAAATCCATCTGACAATAATAATGATTTAATCCGTTTGTAATCATTAAATAAGACGATTGTAAAGTCAGGTTATAACGTGCTATTTGATCAAAAGTATCTTGATTTATTGTTACTTTAAATGATTTACATTCTACAATTAAATGGATACTACCATCAGTATTAAAAACTACAATATCATAGCGTTTTTTTAACGCATTTACTTTTAATTCTTTTTCAACGTTTATTAATGATTTTGGATAGCCTTTTTCCTCAATTAAATATTGAACACAATGTTGTCGCACCCATTCTTCGGGTTGTAAAATCACAAATTTTTTACGAATAGTATCAAAAATAGAAACTTTATTTTCGCTATTTTTGAATCGAAAGGAAAACTTAGGAAAATTTAATTCTTGCAACAAGTTGTTTTTATATTTTCTCAAAGTTAACTCACAATATTCAAAATCCAAATATCAATACATCTTTTTGAGATTTTGAGCTTATAAACTTTAATTTTATAACAGATTTGGACGAAGTAAAACAGTTAGTTACCGATATAAAAAATAGAAACTTAAAACCTATCTATTTTTTAATGGGTGAAGAAGCCTACTATATAGACAAGATTTCAGATTTTATTGAAGCTAGTGTTTTAAGCGAAGAAGAACGTGGGTTCAATCAAATGGTTTTATATGGTCGTGATGTTACGGTAGAGGATATTGCTAGTAATGCAAAACGTTACCCAATGATGGCTGAATATCAAGTTGTTATTGTTAAGGAAGCTCAAGATTTATCGCGTAGTATAGAAAAATTGGCCGCTTATGCTGAAAACCCACAACCATCCACTATTTTGGTTGTAAATTACAAGTATAAAAAAATTGATAAACGCAAAGCCTTATATAAAACCCTCAAGAAAACTGGTGTCGTTTATGAAAGCAAAAAGCTTTATGAAAACCAAGTAGCCGATTGGATTCGTCGTGTTTTATCACCTCAAAAATATACCATTTCTCCAAAAGCAGCTCAAATGCTTGTCGAGTTTTTGGGAACAGATTTAAGTAAAATAAATAATGAATTAGAAAAACTTCAAATTATTTTACCAAAAGGCACTCAAATTAGTCCCGAGCATATTGAAGAAAATATAGGTATTAGTAAAGATTACAATAATTTTGAATTACGCAAAGCAGTTGGTGAACGAAACGCTATAAAAGCGTATCAAATAGTTAATTATTTTGCCGATAACCCAAAAGATAATCCTATGGTAGTCACCGTATCATTATTATTTAATTTCTTTTCACAATTACTTCATTTTCATGGGTTAAAAGATAAATCGCCTCGAAATGTTGCTTCAGCTTTGAGGGTGAATCCGTATTTTGTAAATGAATACATCACAGCTGCCAGAAATTACCCAATGCGTAAAGTGAGTATGGTGGTTTCTACGCTCAGAGAATTTGATGTTAGGAGCAAAGGCGTTGGCTCTAATGCAGTACCGCAAGGTGACTTATTGAAGGAGCTATTAGTAAGAATTTTATCTTAGTTAGAACCAAAATGGATGTAAATATTCACCGAAGTTGGAAACCCCATTTAGAGGAAGAGTTTCGTAAAACTTATTTTAAAGATTTAATGAATTTTGTTAAATCTGAATATAAAAATAACACTTGCTTTCCTCCTGAAAATCAAATATTTAATGCTTTTAATTATTGCCATTTTGAAGATGTTAAAATCGTAATTATTGGTCAAGATCCATATCATGGCGTTGGACAAGCCAACGGACTATGTTTTTCGGTAAATGAAAACATCAAGCATCCACCATCGTTAATTAATATTTTTAAAGAAATTCAATCGGATTTGAATATTCCATATCCAAAAAGTGGAAATTTAGCACGATGGGCAAATCAAGGTGTTTTATTATTAAATGCGACCTTAACGGTTAGGGCGCATGAAGCTGGAAGTCATCAAAAAAAGGGCTGGGAACAATTTACTGACGCTGTTATTAGTATTATAAGTGAGAAAAAAGAAGGTTTGGTTTTTTTACTTTGGGGTGGTTTTGCCAAACAAAAAACTAAATTAATTGATGTAAATAGACATCATATTTTAACTAGCGGTCATCCATCTCCTTTGAGCGCCAATAGAGGTTATTGGTTTGAAAATAAGCATTTTAGTAAAACTAACTTCCTGTTGGAGCAAGCCTTTCAGGTTCCTGTTCAATGGTGATTTTGGGTGTAAGTTTAACAGGTTTCTTTACTTGAGTATTAGTTTTTAAAGTTTTAAAACAAATTAGTTTTAATAGCACTAAATTAATGACGACAAGGGTAATAATTGAAATAGTAATTGTTAATAGCATGAATGTTTCGGGGTTAAATATTCGTCAAAATACATTAAAAATCGATAAAATTTAATTTTAAACTATATTAAAACAAATTTAATAAATAAAATACTACATTACAATACGTAGTTCTACTTATTTTATAATTTATGTATTATGCTTAAAACTGGTCTATATTTTTTGAAATTTTCATAGAATTTGTGTTAATTTTTTAACTAGTTATTGATTGTGGAATGAGATTCTAAAAGTAATTCTCAAACAAAAAGGTTTTTTTGTGTGTGTAAAACACATTATTGTTTTGAATACTATTTTTAATTATGAACTAAAAAGGATGTCAAGTTATTTTTCGTGATGAAACAAGCATATTAATAAAATATAATTTATTTTTGGATAAAATTAATAATATGAACCAAGCCAATTGGGTTACTGTTAAAGAATACGAAGACATTACTTATAGAAAAAGTAGTGGTGTTGCAAGAATTGCTTTTAATAGACCCGATGTACGGAATGCATTTAGACCTAAAACTACTAAGGAGTTGTATGATGCATTTTATGATGCTAATGAAGATGTAAATATTGGCGTTGTGCTACTATCTGCTGAAGGTCCATCAACTAAAGATGGTGTGTATTCCTTCTGCAGTGGTGGCGATCAAAAAGCGAGGGGTAAACAAGGTTATGTTGGCGAGGATGGTTACCATCGATTAAATATTTTAGAAGTTCAGCGCTTAATTCGGTTTATGCCAAAAGCTGTAATTGCTGTCGTGCCAGGTTGGGCAGTTGGCGGTGGACATAGCTTACATGTGGTTTGTGATTTGACATTAGCGAGTAAAGAGCACGCTATTTTTAAGCAAACCGATGCCGATGTTACCAGTTTTGATGGCGGTTACGGTTCTGCATATTTGGCTAAAATGGTTGGTCAGAAAAAGGCAAGAGAGATATTTTTCTTAGGAAGAAATTACTCAGCCCAAGAAGCTTTCGATATGGGCATGGTGAATGCAGTAATTCCTCATAATGAATTAGAAAATACGGCCTACGAATGGGCACAAGAAATATTAGAAAAATCGCCAACATCCATAAAAATGTTAAAATTCGCCATGAATTTGACGGATGACGGTATGGTAGGGCAACAAGTTTTTGCTGGCGAGGCAACACGATTAGCTTACATGACAGACGAAGCAAAAGAAGGACGAAATGCTTTTTTAGAAAAGCGTAAGCCCAACTTCGAAAAAAAATGGATTCCATAATGAAAAATATTTCAGTTTGGATTTCTTCTATGCGTCTCAGAACGCTACCATTATCAATTTCAGGTATTATTCTTGCTTCATCTTTTGCAGAATATAACGGTTTTTTTAAATGGGATATCTTTATTCTTGCTATTCTTGCAACACTAAGTTTTCAAATATTATCCAATTTAGCTAATGATTTTGGCGATGGATTAAAAGGAACAGATAATGCGGAAAGAATAGGGCCAGAAAGAGCTATTCAGAGTGGGAAAATTTCTCCCGAAGAGATGCTCAATGGCATTAAACTAAATGTTCTTATTTCTATTTGTTTATCAACGTTATTAATTTATTCAGCTTTTGGAGTTAAAAATTTAGTGCTTACCATTACTTTTTTTCTTTTAGGAGGTTTATCTGTTGTTGCAGCAATACGCTACACCGTTGGTCGAAATGCCTATGGTTACAAAGGGCTAGGTGATGTTTTTGTTTTTATATTTTTTGGATTGGTAAGTGTTATTGGTTGTTATGTCTTATATGCTAAAAAAATTGATAATGTCGTTTTTTTGCCTGCAATAACTATCGGTTTATTGAGTACAGCTGTTTTAAATCTCAATAATATGAGAGATAGAATATCAGATCAGAAGTCTAATAAAATAACTTTAGCAGTTAAATTAGGTGCTAAAAAAGTTAAGGTTTATCATAATATACTTATAATAGGCGCCATTATTTTTTCTGGTTTATTTGGGTTATTATTTTATACAACACCATATAATTTAATTTTTGTAATTACTTATATTCCTTTAATTCTTCATTTAAAAAGAGTTAATAAAAATATAGAACCTAAATTGCTGGATCCGGAATTAAAAAAACTAGCTTTAACAACAGTGTTATTAGCTATTTTATTGGGATTTGGATATTTATTTTAGTACTTTTTGTACTCTAATCACTTAATTATAATTTAAAAATGAAAATTACTTTTTACGGTCATGCTAGTTTGGGAATTCAAATAGATGACATAAATATTATAGTAGATCCTTTTATTTCTGGTAATCCAAAGGCATCGGGTATTGATATAAATAATCTAAAAGCCGATTATATTTTGGTTACACATGCACACCAAGATCATATTTTAGATGTGGAAGCCATTGCAAAACGCACAGGTGCTGTTATTGTTTCAAACTATGAAATTGTTACTCATTATGAAAAACTGGGTTTAACCGGTCACCCAATGAATCACGGCGGAAAATGGGATTTTGATTTTGGAACCGTTAAGTACGTAAATGCCATACACACATCATCTTTTCCTGATGGAAGTTATGGCGGACACCCAGGTGGTTTTGTTATTAAAACAAAGCATAAAACCATTTATATAGCCGGTGACACTGCATTGACTTATGATATGAAGTTAATTAGGAAATCATTCGATTTAGATTTAGTTGTTTTACCAATTGGCGACAACTTTACTATGGGAGTAGACGATGCTATAATAGCCTCAGATTTTCTTAAATGTGATTATGTGTTAGGGTATCATTATGATACATTTGGTTATATAGAAATTGATCAAGCTAAAGCTAAAGCCAAGTTTGATATAAAATTAAAAAAACTAAAACTTCTAAAAATTGGTGATTTTATTGAATTATAAATACACCAAATCTCTTCAATCGTAATGATGCGTAAACTATTCGTTTTATTTTGTTTTTTAATTTTTAGCAATCCTTTATTTGCTCAGATTGATCAATCTAAAACAGGTGCTTGGTATATGTATTTTTTTAATCATCAATTTAATAATAGTCAGTTTGGTATTCAAGGTGATTTGCAATACAGAAACTGGAATACAATAGGCGATTTAGAACAACTTCTTGTTAGAACAGGTTTAACTTATACTCCAAAGGATTCAGGAGTTTTATTGACTTTGGGAGTTGCAAATATTACAACAGGTAATTACGGAGATAGTAATGAGACAACAAATGAAAACAGAATTTACCAAGAAGCATTATTACCTCAAAAAATAGGAAACAGGGTGTATTTAACACATCGATTTAGATATGAACAGCGCTTTGTGGAAACTCAAGATTTTAGAACTAGATACAGGTATAATATTTTCATGAACATACCTTTTAATAAAACGGAACTCATTAAAAATGCTATTTATGTTGCATGTTATAATGAGCTTTTTGTAAACGGTGAGACTTATATTGGTAACAATCAATCTGTAGAGTTATTTGATAGAAATAGAACGTATTTAGGGTTAGGTTATGTTTTAAAGCCTGGACAAAGATTTCAATTCGGTTGGATGAATCAAAAAACAGTTAATTGGGGTAAAGGCCAGTTACAACTTAGTTTTCATCATAAATTTTAATAATTTTTTGGAAGCTTCATATAAAAAACACATTTTAAACTTCAAACAAGCTAGCGGAACCTCTCGTGGTATTTTAAAAACTAAAGAAACTTGGTTTCTTATTTTAAATAATGATGGTAAAAAAGGCGTAGGCGAATGTGGTTTGTTTAGAGGTTTATCAATTGATGATAGACCAGATTATGAAGCTAAACTTAAATGGGTTTGTAAAAATATTAACCTCGGTTTAGATTTACTTTTAAATGAATTAATTGAATTTCCGAGTATTCAGTTTGGCTTAGAAATGGCTTTTAAATCTGTATATAGCGAGAATATATTTAATTTATTTCCATCAAAATTCACAAAAGGAGAAGATTCAATTTCTATAAACGGATTAATTTGGATGGGTTCTGAAACCTTTATGAATCAACAAATTAAAGAAAAAATTGAATCTGGTTTTAAATGCATAAAAATGAAAATTGGAGCCATCGATTTTCACCAGGAAATAGATCTTTTAAAATCTATACGAAAAGAGTTTTCATCAAACGATATAGAATTACGTGTTGATGCTAACGGTGCATTTTCTCCTAAACAAGCATTAGAAAAATTGAACGTGTTATCAGATTTTGATTTGCATTCCATAGAACAACCTATAAAACAAGGTCAAGTTCATGAAATGGCAAAACTATGTTTGGAAACACCTTTACCAATTGCCTTAGATGAAGAGTTAATTGGTGTTTTTGATGTCACAAAAAAACTAGAATTGCTACAAACCATAAATCCGCAATATGTTATTTTAAAGCCAAGTTTAATAGGTGGTTTTAGAGGCAGTGATGAATGGATTGATATTGCAAAAAAAAACAATATAGATTGGTGGATTACTAGTGCTTTAGAAAGCAATATCGGGCTTAATGCTATAGCGCAATACACCTATGAAAAGCAAAGCAAATTACCACAAGGACTTGGAACTGGCGGTTTATTTAATAATAATTTTACTTGCCCTTTAGAAGTAAAAAATGGCAAGTTACTTTACAATACAGATATTAATTGGAATTTTAATTTAAAAAAATGAATTACATACAACAAGCTTATAAAGGATTACACGAATGGTGGCATTATTTTCTTGGTTTGGTTATCATATTTATTGCGTGGCAAATTGTAGGCGGTATCCCTTTTGGAATAGCTGTTTTTTACAAGGTTTTTAAAGATGGTGGTGATTTAGGAAATTTAGATCAGAATGAATTGCTATCCGTTTTAGAACCAAATTTAAATTTATTTTTAATGCTTTTAATGTTTGTAGTAGGTTTGGCAGGCTTGCTTTTGGTTGTAAAATATATACATAAGTTACCGTTGATAAAGTTGACAACTACACGTAAAAAGATTGACTGGAAAAGATTTTGGTTCATTTTTATAATTTGGGGGATGTTTTCTAGTGGTTTAGTATTAATTGATTACTTCTTTATTACTCCAGAAGATTATGTGCTTAATTTTAAATTAGGACCATTCATAATGCTTTGCATTATAGCAATCATAATGGTGCCTCTACAAACTAGTTTTGAAGAATATTTGTTTAGAGGGTATTTAATGCAAGGTATTGGGGTTCTCGCAAAAAATAAGTGGGTACCTTTAATTATTACTTCAGCAGTTTTTGGTTTATTACATATCGCAAATCCTGAAGTTGATAAACTAGGATATGTTATTATGATTCATTACATTGGTATAGCTCTGTTTTTAGGAGTTATAACTTTAATGGATGAAGGCTTAGAGCTAGCTTTAGGTTTTCATGCTGCTAATAATTTATTTATTGCTTTATTAGTTACTGCAGATTGGACGGCAATGCAAACACATTCTATTTTAAAAGACATGTCTGATCCTGAAAAAATGGGATTAGGTGAAATTTTCTTCCCAGTTTTTGTTGTATTTCCAATATTACTATTTATTTTGTCAAAGAAATATAAATGGACCAATTGGAAAGATAAATTGTTCGGAAAAGTAGTTGAGCCACCAAAAGAAGATTATAAAATTTTAGAAAACATCGAGTAAAATGATTCCAAATTATAAAAATGTACATTTTAGATTTAAGTTAAATCGCCACTATTACTCGTTTGATGATTTAATGGAAGTAGCGTATAGCTTTACAAAAGAAGG
>JBAQZZ010000010.1:0-24511 GCA_049791475.1 Flavobacteriaceae bacterium
TGACAAAATTTTAAATAAGAAGTTCAAATCATTAAAAATGAGCACCTTAATAACTCCTCCCCTTTTTTTAAGGGGAGGTGCCGATAGGCGGAGGGGTCAATGATATAAACTATTTAAATAATAACAAGCTATTTTTGTCATGTACTAAATAATTTTAGTTATTTACCTGAATTTGCCATTAGAATTTTAAGTTCTCGTTCTTATCCCAAAGCCCCCAATATGCACCAACATCACCTTCATCTCCTGTTTTCCATGACTCATCAAAAGATGAAAAATAAAATAACGGGATCTCATTCTCTTTGGTCCATCGAACGGTATCTATAAAATATTTCATGGCTGCTTCTTCGGCAGCTATAGCGCCATCGAGACCTCCTCCTTGACTTGGCCATCCTGTTTCAGTAATGATAATAGGTTTTCCTTGCGCTGCATCTACAACAGAGCCAAACATGGCTTGCATATGCCCTAATGCGTACTCTATTGGGCAACCTTCCCAATACGGATATAAATTCGCTAATACAACATCCGAGCTCTCAACTAAAATAGGGTGTCTTGAAAACTCGTAATAGGCATCTACATAACCCACTGGAATGTCTAACCCTACCAAAGCTTCTTTTACACGATTTATGTACCCTACTAATTCATCTAAAGTCAAATCGTTTCGATACAAAACTTCGTTACCTACGGCAGCAACGTCTACCATACCCGCTTTAGCGAGCCCAATTAACCCTTCTATTTCCCTTTCATTATCGTCTTTATCATCACTAAGCCATGCGCCTACCAAAGTTTTAAGACCATGCTTTTTAGCCATCATTGGCACATATTCATTTCCTTCAATACACGAAAACGATCGTATAGCGCTAACATGAGGTTTTAATATCTTAACACGTTGCTCAACTTGTTCCATACTAATATCATCGCCTGGTGATTGTCCATCTTTATACATGCTAAAACATATACCATGAAAACCATCTTGCATGGTTTTATGCCATAAAACTTTTAACTCCTCTAATGAATAATCTGAAAGGTTAATACCTTTTGTGGCTTTCTGACTATATTTTGATTTAAAATATGATTCTTCTCTGTAAGACATTTTCTTTATTTAATTAATTAATTATCTATTTAAAGTAGTACTAAATGCTTTTAAAACACGCCTCTACAATTTTTTCTTGTATATATTTTGATTCTATCTAATTCTTTAGCACCAGATGGTAGTTCTTCAAGTTTTAAACCTGGATAGTTTTCTTCTTCCTTCCATTTTGCAATGGTAGTACTAAAAAATGATGAGGCTTCAGAATCTGCTTCATAAATAATCAAATCATAGGCTTCACCCTTATCGCCACCAAAACGCGTAACCACCTGCCATTCACCGTCTCTTTTGTAAGACGTGTTGGTATGATCGGATTGTGGGTAATACCGATCGTCTGTTGGACGAATCAATACCCAAATATCATTTTCATTTAATTCGGGATAAACGCCCATTGTTAAAATCCTGCAATCCACGGAATCTTTATCCACTGGGGAAACAACTTTTACAGCATTTACAGGCCCACTAATCTTTAACTTATTTCCAGTTGAAACTTGTTCAATTTGTGTATTATAATTTACTAAATCAGATGAATAGCTACCATATATCATCATTAAAACTCCAAGGATTCCCAACGGGATTCCTAACTTGCTCGAACTACTTTTTTTACTAGCTAGTAGCGCAATTAAAATTAATAAAACTCCTATTATTAATATTACTATTTTGGTTGACATCTTATTATTTTTTTAGTTATATAAATTCACTTAACAATAACATTGTTATAACACGCCTCTTCTTTCTTCTAATTCAGCTGTAATTTCTTTTGCTCTTTCTTCAGAAAGGCTATATTTCCACATAATCCAAATAGCTAATGCTGCTGTTACTACAGGAATAACTATATCAGCGATTCTTAACTTCGTTAAAGTATCAACCGTCTGCGTTGCTGCATTACCGTCGAATCCAATTACCTTTAATACTAGACCTCCTAAAACCAGGGCTAATCCTTGTCCGAGTTTTACAACCCACCAGTATAATGCCCCGAAAGTACCCTCTTTTCTTGGCATTCCATTAACCAATTCATCTAAATCACATACATCTGCAGTCATACTCATCATCAGGGTGAATAAACTTCCTAAACCAAATGACATTAGAGGTATTGGAATAAAAGAAAGCCAAATATTATCTGGAGTAAAAGCCCACCACTTCAAAATATATCCAACTATAGAAAGGGCGGTTGAAATAATGAAAGCCTTCTTTTTGCCCCATTTTTCAGCCATTTTTGATACAATTGGAATGACGAAAAATGCTGAAACTAAAGCTCCAATCGAGCTAAACCAAGCTGGCCATGTTGATGTGGCTTCATAGCTTCCATTAAAAATGTAAAAAACAAAGATAAAAAAGCTAAAAGATGCCACAATTTGAAAGCCATTAAATACTAAAAATGTAGCACCACACAATTTCATAAAAGGTTTATTCTTAACGGCTTCTTTTATACTCCTGAATAAGTCTTTCATATTATTCATTAAAGAAGCAAAACTTAATTTTCTTCTGTTACCCATAGGAGCAGAGTCTATACCTCTACAAAAGATAGCTGGCAAGAGCCCTAGAAATAAACAAGCTATACCAACATACATAGCCATTGTCCTCACGCCTTCGGCTTGATTACTGAATATATCTGGATCTGCAATAATGACCCAAAACCACGGTACAATTACCCAAGCTAACAGGCCAACTGTTTGTGAAAATGCCATTAACCGTGTACGTTCATTATAATCAGAAGTCATTTCATAGCCTAGGCCAACCAGAGGTGTCGCAAACATAGTATTACCAATAAGAAAAACCATAGACATGATTAGGAAATACCAAAAATTGTAGTCTGCTGAATTGTTTTCATCAAGTTGCCAAAGAAGAACAAACGTAATGGCACTTAAAATACCTCCTACTAAAATGTATGGTCTCCTTCTTCCCCATTTAGAGCTTGTATTGTCCGAAATAAATCCCATAATTGGATCGGTAAGGGCGTCAAAAAATCGAGGTAATCCACCTAAAAGTCCTGCCAACAATGGATCCATCCCAAAAGCGGTCAGTAGGAAGAACATGAAAAAACCCAGGGCTCCTGGGTATAAGTTCAAAACCAAATGGCCCGCTCCAAAAGCCGCTTTTTGACCAAGTGGTACTCTATTTTTTGAGGTTGTTTTTACATGTGGCATAATCTTATTTTTTTAGTTAATTGGTGTTATTTCTTAGGAATCACAATAGTTTGAATGGCTTGCGCATTTATTGAAAATTCGACAGTTTCATCATTAAGCGATAGGCTTATAGCTTTTGGGTTTTTAGACTCATTAAAAAGAACAATTGTTGTTGACCCGTCAGGATTTATAGCTGCGGTTGCCATTAATGTATCATCAGAATTTTCCAAACCAATTACTTCAGCTCCGGGTCTTATATATTTACTAAAATGGGCCATGGTATAGTAGAGCGGTGTAAAATACACTTCATCTTTATCTGGGTCTACAATTACAGGTGCGACACACCAATTTTTAAACCAGTTTGGGCCTCCTTGAGTATCTAAAATCATATTCCAATCTACCCAACCATCAACCCAATTGTTAAGGCAACCAATTATGTCTCTGGCATAACGGTTTACAGGTGCATATTTTGGGTGTAAATGTTTGTCTTGTTCTGGCGCCCAAGTATACCCCCAATCTGTTGCTTCTTTTTTCCAATACCACGCATCATCTTTCCATGCTGGTATTTCAGAATCTACACAGGCTTCAGATTGAATTAATAATTTTTCTGGTGCTTTATTGTGTGCATATTGCAACTCATCAGGAAATACTTCAAATGTACTTGCGTACCAGTGAATTGCAGTTCCGTCAAAATATTTAGATGTTGCTTCATTTCTATATTGAGAATCTACCCATTCTTTTAAATGTTCTCTATTTTGATCGTAACCTAAAATTTTTAAATCGCCTTTACCATCAGCTTCCAGTTTTGGGCCTAAATGGTTCTGAACAAAGTTGGTCATTTCATCAGGTGTGTAATGCATACTTTCCCAATTGTTACCGTTTCCTAAAGGTTCATTTTCTACGGTAAAGCCCCAGATATCAATACCTTCTTCTTTATAAGCATCTACATATTTAGAGAAAAACAACGCCCAAGTGTCATAATATTCAGGCAGTAATTTTCCACCAACCCATGCATTGTTATCTTTCATCCAAGGTGCTGCCGTCCATGGTGAACCAAAAATTTTAAAGCCGTCTTCTGAAGCTGCCATGGCCTCTTTTATAAATGGGATTAAATCGTCTTTGTCTTCTTCAATGGTAAAATGCTCAAGTTCTTTATCACCTTCAAGGGGTGTATACGAATAATTGCTTAATGAAAAATCACAAGAGTTCATGTGGGTTCTGGTTAAAGAATAATGCGCACCTTCTTTACTAAAATAGGCGTCGATAATTTTTTTACGATTTTCTTTACTCAACTTATTCAATAAATACGCTGAAGATTCAGTAAATGCACCGCCAAATCCCGTTATAGTTTGGAATGTTTGCTCGGGAATTAGTTTAAGAAATACTTTATCTTCAAAATTTTGAAACTCTGTAATTTTAGTAAGCTTATTACCTTTAGCAGAAGTTTCGAAAACTTCAACCGCTAATACGTTATTCTCTTTATTACAACTTATCATAATCAAGGTGGCTGTAAATACTATTAAATTTTTTAATGTTTTCATAAAAATTGGTTTTTTATCCTACTCTTGATTGGCATGCCATTCTTCAGCAGTAGGAGGAACTTCAACATCTTTCATTAGCGCTTCCTTAATGCCATTATATGTTTTAGTTATTAAATTTCCGTTTCTTGTTAATCCCTTAAATGTTCCTTTATCTACGTCATCCCAAAGCACATATTTTGCTTTACCATCTACTGTAAATAATCCAAAGTGCTTTTCAGAATTTCCCGAATCATCACCACCTTTCCAAGGCTCATCAAATCCTTCAAAATAAAAACACGACATTCCTGCTTCGTTAGTCCAGTCTCTCATATGTTTATAGTAAAGGGCTTGTTTGTACTCATCACTGGCTTTTGATCCATTAGTACCAAAATGATCTGAAGAAAAACTTGCCCATCCAGTTTCCCCAATATGAATGGGTTTATTGACACCAAGACTTTCCATATATTTTTTTACGTTTTCATACTGCATCATCGCATATTCCTTTGCTCTTAACATAGAGATTTCTATTTTTTCCATATCGCTTTTACCTTCCATACCTTCTTGATTCAACCAAAATTCTGGCCGATAATGTGTATCATGCATCGGGTAGGTGTGCATAGAAATAAAGTCTACAGCTTTTATTAATTTATTTAAATCTTCAACATGGTATTCTTCGCCACCACCTCCCCAAGACGCAAAATTATCTGAACTAGTTACCCATAAATCTTTGGGTAGTTTACCTTCTTTCTTTAATTCCTGAAGATGGTTTACCCATTTTAAGATTATCCATGGTTCTACATAATAACTTGCGGCCCATTTAACCATGGCTTCATTACCCACTGCAATTACCTTCACGATATCTGGATACTTATTTGCCAAATGTGCAGCTACTAAAATTTGTGCCTCATTTGCTTCACTTTCTTCATTGTGAATTGGTTTCTGATCTGTCCATGCATTTTTACTATCTATCCAAGCACCAAGCATCACGTACATTTCGAAGCTTGGGTTTTCTTCTTTTAATTCGCTAATGGCTTTTAGAAGATTAATGGCTTGAGGTTTGTGTACTTTATAGGTACGTAGTATTTTAATACCCATAGCACTCAATAGCTTTAAGTCTTCTTTGAGTTGGTCTATGGTCGGTTCTTTATTATTATCTGGATATCTATAACCACCATAAGACATCGCTAAATAATCCGGATTTCCTAAAATATCTTTTGCTGTTATTTGATCTTTTTTTGCTACTTGATTCACATCATTCTTTTTAACTTTACCACAAGCGTATATACTACCGATTAATAAAATAAGTACGCAATTTCTAATGATTGATAAATAATTTCTCATAATTAATAATTTAACCTATTTCTTATGCTAATGGAGGTACTAAAGCCTCCAGTAGTAAATCTTCTTTTTTACCATTAAACGTTTTAGTTAATGGTTTTCCATTTCTAGTTAAGCCTTTAAAAATACCTTTGTCAACTAAATCCCAAAGGGCATATTTTGCTTGGCCTTTAAGGTTTATTAAACCAAAATGATTTTCAGATCCTAATGCATTTCCAGCGTCTTTCCATTGTTCGTCAAACGCCTCAAAGTAAAAACAAGAAATCTTTTCTTTTTGGCACCAATGCCTCATAAGTTGATAATATCTTCCTGATTTATATTCATCTGCAGCTTTAGATCCATCTGCGCCATAATGCTCATTTGAAATTGTTGCCCAACCAGTTTCACCAATATGTATTGGTTTATTTACACCCAAACTCTTCACATAATTTGAAACACTTTCATAATGATCTGTAGCAAATTCTAAAGCACGTTGCATAGCTGTTTCAATTTTTTCAGAATCTGAAAGATGAATTTCTTCTTCTGGGACCAACCAAAAAGCAGGGTTATAGTGCGAATTATGCATAGGATACGTATGCATCGAAATATAATCTACGGCTTTTATTAATTGTTCCAAATCTTTGGTATGATAGATTGGATCGCCACCACCCCAAGATGAAAAGTCGTCTGAACTAGTAATCCATAAATCTTTAGAAAGTTCTCCTGAAGCTTTTAATTCTTGCAGATGATTTACCCATTTTAAAATAACATTAGGACGAACAAAATAACTAGTTGCCCATGTAACCATAGCTTCATTTCCTACAGCTATAATTTTCACAATCTCAGGATATTTTTTTGCCAAGGCTACGGCTCTGGCAATTTCACCAGCGTTTTGCTTACTTTCTACTTCATGATTTGGCTGTAAACCTGTCCATGCATTCTGGCAATCAATCCAAGCGCCTAACATCATGTACATTTCAAAAGAAGGATCTTCGTTTTTTAACTCGCTTATGGCTTTTAAAATATTAGAAGCATGCGGCAATTGCACATTGTATGTTCTTAAAATTTTAATCCCCATAGCCGCTAAAATTTTCATATCCTCTTTTAATTGCGGTATGGTAGGCTGAATGTCACGAGATTTTTCTCTGTATCCACCATAAGAAATCGCCAAATAATCTGGATTTCCTAATATTTCTGCTGCTGTTATATGTTTTGCTTTACTCAATTTCTATTACTTTTTCTTAAAAATTTATCTTTTTAAAGACACATTAATTTGAACAACTTCTCCTTTTCTTTCAAAAATGGACTTAGATATATTCCAGTCTATTTTTAAATTATCTGATTGTATATGCTTCCCATTATTGAAAACGACTTCCAAACTATTTTTATCTGAAACGCTATATACAACTGGAACTTGACAATAGGTATATGCCAACGAATTTGATTTTAATTGTATGTCTTGCTCTACATTATTAACATCTGTAAATTTGAATGTTTTCGCTGAACTTAAAAACTCATCCGCTTTTAATAAACGTGGATTAAAAACGATGGTTCCTTCTTTTACATAAACACCCAATTCTCCAAATCTACTTATGGCATCTTCTTTAACTTGCCCCGTCATTCCGGGTTGTTGTGCGCCCTTAGTTGCCGGTGTATGTGAATACGGATCGGTTGGGAAAGCACCATATAATTCTGGGGATTTATGAACGCCAATACCCGCATTTATTTCATAATAATGGTCTAAAAGCTTGCCTATTATTACTTCATTTTCATTAGTGTTTATAGCAAGCAAACAATTTTCTTGAACGGCTAATAATAATTTAGAAACCATGTGCCAATAAATAGAACCTAAGCCTTCATATCCGAAGAATGTTCCTGAGCGACCTGTAAACGATTTATGATCGAAAATTTCTTCAAAAACACCCAGCAAATAATCAGTGTCTTTTTCTACTAAAGTTTGATATTTATCTTTTGGTAAATTTTGTAAAGCGTCTTTTAAACTATTTGCATTATGAAAACCGCCATTAAAATGATAGTTACCTAAAACATCTTTTTCAATAACTTGTTTGTTTCCATTTTTAACCAATTCTTTTAATAAACTAGATTGCTCAACGTTTTTAGCTGGAATGTTGTTTTTCTTATCAAACCTTGGTAATTCTTTATCTGGGTATAAAATGTAGCTGTATTGATCTTCTCTAAACAACGCGCTGCTTTTTAAACCATCTAATAATTCTAAAGCTTCTTTTGGTGATAAATAGCCTGAACTTAATGCAGCTACTTGGCCTTCCAACATTTCTGATAAATAGGAAATTGATACCTCATCATCATTTTCAACAGTCATTAAATTATATGCATGAAACATATTATCTGCGCGTTTATTAGCATCAATGGTATGTTGCAAATAGGTTTTTGTGGTTTTTATAAAGTCTAAAAGTGCTGCTTTATTTACTTCAGATTTTTCACTTGTAAATCCGTGTTCATAAATAGTCCATCTATATTTACTGCCTGCTAATCCTAAACCATCTAGTACCGTTTTTCTAGATTTATTAGAAACTTTACCAGATAAAATATCTTTGTTTTTTTGAAGTGTTGTAATCACTTCATTAAAAAATATTGCTAATTCTTTTGAGATTTCAACAGTTTCTGTTTCTGATTTTGAAACTACTTTTTCGAAGAAATTTAAAAAGCGATTTAGATAACAAAGTGTTACCATAGATACGCCGTTTCCTACTAAAGCGTTGTTGGCATCATTCCATTCTGGCCGTTGTGTATTTAACCAAATACCGCCTTCTGGGATAAAGTTTGATACTTTTGCCAATACTGTTGCTAATAATTTTTCAATTAAATTAACCTTGTAAATAGAATCGCTTTGGTCTCTTAAAAGCGTACCATCTGCTCCTAGTTTTTCTTTAGCATCATTTATTTTATGATCCAAATCATGGTCAAAATCAATGGTGTCTTTCGGGTTAATTAAAGTCTCCTCATAACTTTTTATTTTATAAGGCACATTGGCGTAAACAAAAACATTTTCATTAAATCTTTTCTCTAATTGAGATGGGTAATGGTCTTCAATAAACTCTAAAAATTTTAAGAGATAAATAATTTGATGATCGCCCCAATAGCCAATGTATGACCACGGATCGTCTTCTTCTATAGTTTCCCAATCAAATCCGTCTTTGGTTACACGGTATGGATTATAGCCATCAAATGTGGTGGCGTTAAGAAACTTGTGAATCATACTCTCAATAAAATCTGGATATGAAATAGCTAAAGCTTCCCAGTTTTGGAAAATATCACGCCAGTTTCCTTCATAATCTAATATTTTAGAACCATCTATTTCACTTCTGGTATTAATTGAAAATTTATTCCAAGGTCTACTTGGGTCGCCATGTCGTCTACTAAATTTTAAAGGTAAATATTCAAAACAAAGGCGTTTAAATACATCATCAACATCTTCTTCCGCTAGGTCTTTTAAATGGCTTAAAGAAAATAGTTCTGGTAAGTTATTTAATTGGCTCTGTTTTTTATTGAAAAAATCTTTATTTGCTTTTGAGATGTATTTTAAAAAATCTCCTTTTTCGATATTATAACCGTCATCAAAAATACCACCACGCATAATATTAAAAAGGGTGTTCGCAAAATGTCTTGTATTTATAAGGTCATCGTTAGTTAATTGTAAGCCATCTGAAGCAGCAGTTAAACCAATTAAACTTTTTGTGCCTTTTTCTATATTCTTATCTACAAGATCAGCTATATTTTTTGTATTCTTTATCACTTCAGCAATCTCTACTACACCAGTAATAGATTGATTTACGTTGGCAACAAACATCCAGTTTTCATTTGAATTTGGCTTTAATTCCAAATTAGAAGAAATAAAATATGCGCCTTTTTCAGCTTTTACATCAATTTCTTGTTTTACAGGGTGTCCTGTTCTAAAGTTATCAAGCTGCACTGATGACAATAAATATGTTGGGTTTTTAATACCTGTAGACCAAACTATGTTTGATTTTAAAGCTTCGCTAGGTTCTGCTTTATCAACAATAAAAGCACTTAATGCGTAAATACCAACACCCGTTTCTGGCAATAATTCACTTTTCTTGTAAGCATCAACTAAATTACTTCTGCTACTTTGTAAATCTGAAGTCACTCCAGCAGGTAAAATATTTTGTAATCCATCTAAAAAAGTAATATTTACTTTAGCACCTGAATTATTAATAATTGTAGATTTTTTTACAAACCCAAACTGATTACTTGAATTCCATTGATATCTAAAGGTTAAACCTAAATCATGATTTATTTCTTCAAAAACAACTTTGTTTCCATAGCTATTTTTGTATAAATTTCTTGAGGTTTTATAAAGTCCCATTTGACGAATGGAAAAAGGTTCCCAAATAAGGGTTTTTCCATTTTTATAAATTTGAAATATGGTCTTACTTCCTGTTGTATCTGCTGATTCTGTTATTTTATCATCTGTATAATATGGGAATAATGAAGATTCACTGTTTTTTCTTCCAGCTGATAAACCGCCATTACTAGAAATAAACATCCAATGATTTGAGTCGCTTACAATGCTCATAAAAAATGGACGCATTTTATCACTATTCGAAATCTTGTAGAAAGATTCACCCTCAAATTTTACTATTTCTCCCTTTATATCTTTAGTAGCGTTTCCCTGCATTTTAATTTTACAATTACTTATTATTTAATTTTAAACTTTGACTAGTTCTAGTTCTATTTGTTCTAATGATTTCCCTTTTGTTTCTGGTAATATTTTTAACATCACAAAAAATCCAACACATGCTATGGCTCCAAAAATAAAAAAGGTTAAGGCATTACCCAAATTTGATAATTCCCAAGGGAAAATTAATTGCACAACCCAACTTATAAAAGAGTTTACAAAGGCTATAACGCCTATTGCAAATCCTCTATATTTATTAGGAAATAATTCGGATAATAAAACCCACATGACTGGCCCTAATGAAAATGCAAAACAAGCAATAAAACCTAAAACACCTATTAGCACTAAGGTCGCATTTATATTGGTCGCAAATTCTAAAATAGCACCATCGTTCTTACTGTATATTTGATTTCCTAAAACAGACTTCATGTCATTTTTAAAATCAACATCATTATTATAAACTTTATCTGCAAAAGTACTAAGCTTATTCGCGCCTTCAAATTGTAATTCTGCAATAGCTTCCGAAGTTAATTGATATGTAGCTTGTTTAAAACCATAGGCACATAATAATAAACTAACGGCAATACCTACCGTTCCAATTAAAAGCAAAGGGCGCCTGCCCATACGATCTATTAAATACATGGCAACAAATGTAAAAAGTACTGTAATAGAACTTAACAAAATGCCCGAAGCAAAAGCCGCGTCTGTTCCTATTCCGGTTTGTTTAAAAATAGATGTTGCGTAAAAATAAACCGCATTAATTCCTGTAATTTGTTGTAAAATACCAACTACTAAACCCACTGTTAAAACAAATCTTAAAGCTGGTTTAAATAAATCTTTTAACTTGACTTTATCTGCTAGTTTTGTAAAAGTGCCTTCTAAACTATTTAAAATAGTGTTTGTTTCTTCATTCGCTTTTACCTCGCCATAAACACTAATTAAAACTTGTTTTGCTTCTTCATTTCTGTTTTTAGTAAATAACCAACGAGGGCTTTTAGGAATGAAAAACAAGAAAACAAAATACAAAACTGCTGGAATTAATTCAACACCAAGCATCCATCGCCATACATTTTCATCTGTAAAAAAAGAACTGCCTGAGGTATTGTATTTATTAAAATAATAATTACTTAAAAAGGCCGCGAAAAAACCAAGTACTATATTTAATTGCTGAATAGAAACAAGTTTTCCTCTATTCTCTGCGGTAGAAATTTCTGCAATGTATGTTGGTGCCAATACCAATGCCGCTCCAAAAGCTAATCCGCCAATCATTCTAGCTATATAAAGCATGTCATACGACGTTGCATAGGCTGAAAACAATGCCGATATAGCATATAAAAACGCCACAACAATAAGTATTTTTTTTCGTCCAACTACATCACTTAATCGTCCTGAAAAAATCATAGCAATCATTGCTGCAAATGATGGTGAACTTACTACCCAGCCTGATTGCAAATCGTTTAAATCAAATTCAGGTCCCGCATAAGACATAACACCAGAAATAATTCCTGCATCAAACCCAAAAAGAAATCCGCCTAAGGATACAACAAATGCAATAAGTGTTAGCTTTCTAGACATTAAAATTTAATCAATTTTTTAGTTGAAAAAAGGTTAATCATTGATTAATGTGATTAACCTTTATCTATTTTGAAATGTATTTATTGATATACTCTTACGTAATCCACCAACATCGTTTGTGGGAAAACAGAACTTGCATCTGGAAAACCAGAAAAAGAACCTCCAACAGCTACGTTTAAAATCATGTGAAATGGATTGTCATTAAAAACCCACACATCATCGTCTTCTAAATCATCTGGAGTTATTTGCAGAAATAACACATCATCAACATAATAATTAACATAATTTGCTCCCCATTCTACACCAAATACATGAAATTCTGTATCAAAACGACCCGATGGCAATTCATAAGTTTTTGTAATTGGATTACCTCCAAAATAACCTGGACCATGAACAGAACCATGTGTTATTGTAGGCTCACTTCCTTTATATTCCATGATATCAATTTCTCCAATTTGAGGCCATTCTGCTCCTCCAGAATCATCACCTAACATCCAGAATGCAGGCCATAACCCTTTACTCCAAGGCAATTTGATACGCGCTTCAAAACGTCCATATGCTTGTTGAAAAAGCCCTTTTGTTGTTATTCTACCGGATGTATAACCAGAACCCATAAATGATTCTTGTTTAGCAATAATTTTTAACATGCCATTTTCTACAACAACATTATCTAATCTATCTGTATAATATTGCAATTCTTGATTACCCCATCCAGGAATACCTTCGGCGGCTCCGTTACCAATAACATATGCCCATTTGGTAGCATCTGGAGGGCCATCTGTATCAAACTCATCACTCCAAACAAGATTGGTTAAAGTCGTTACTGTTTGCACCTCATCGTTTTCACAACTAGTTAAGCCTAAAAAGGTTATGCAGACAAAAGCTATCATAGCAATTTTACTTTTGCTAATCCAACTGAATCTAGTATATCTATTTAAATATTTCATTTTTTATCTAATTTTAATTATGCTTGACTTCATTATTCTTTTGAGAAAAATATATTATCCACTGATAAGTTTTGTATGGTGCCATCGGTAATAAAAAGTATTATACCAAGTGCATTTCTTTGTATTCCAGAAAAACTTGATAATGGTATTTTAAGTGACACCCATTGATTACTTATTAAGCTACTAGAAGGAACAGTAAATGAATGACCTGTTTGACCATTATTTACGTTATTTGCCAATTCTATTCTGATAAAATCAGTTGGACTTAAAGGTTCATTGACTCTAAAATCAATATTAAAATGTGTCATTTCAGTAGCGTCTATAGGTGCAACTCCTGGGCCTCCATATCTTCCATAAAACTCAATTCCAACAAAGTTTAATAATGTGTAATTTATAATATTGTTTCCATCTTCAACAATTGCGCCTCCTAAAGTGGTTTGAAAAGGTTCATAAAACCCATTATAACCATCAACAGGCACATTTGCGTAAAAATCACTAAAAATTGAAATAATTCTAGGATCTTCAAATGATTGTACATTAACACTACCGTTAACTAAAACACCATCTAAAGTAGCGGTAATTTCTGCAGTTCCTGTTGTGTTCACGGTAACTAAACCTGTTTCTGAAACCGAAGCTACGCTAGGGTTTGATGATGAGAATGAAAAATAATTAGGTGTAGTAATTACAGTTACATCCTGACCATTTGACAAATTATAAGTTCCAGTAAAACCAGATATGTTTAAAGATTGACCCGGAACTGAAATGAAGTCAGCTGTTGATCCTCCTAGAATTGTTGGTCTTGATTGACCAATATTACTAAGGTTTTCAAATTTAAGCTCATCTATCCAAAACGTGTATCCAACACCTCCGTTAACATTTGAGTTTGCTGAAAAAAGAAACATTCCACTTTCTTGTACTAATTTAGAAGCATCAGGAATTGGAATAATATATTTTCTCCATTTTGTAGCTAGTTCAATATTTTTTATTGTTGTCGCATAGGCATCTGCTACAAAATTTATAGGTAAATCATCTCCAAAAGTTGTACCAAAACCTACCTGTTCAACTGTTGCGGTAGTAGATCCTTTTGCCCAAAAGGTAAGGGCATTATAATCAGTTAAATCTCTTCCCTCGCCGCGGTCTCTAAAAATACCACCTATATAAACTCCACCAGGGTCAGTAACAGAAGGTACATCAATTCTTATAGATGATTTGCCTTCATAAGCCACATTATTATCTACATCAAACCCGTCTACGTTAGCTCCAGTTGCAGGGTTAAATGATACAAAGAATTGATCTGTGAGTCCAACAGGTGCATCAGTAAATATTTCGGCATTATTATTAAATGTTGCTGGAATAACATCATCTGAAATATCTCTTTCACAACTTAGCATAGTCAATAAAAGCATTGCAGCTGGAAAGACCATTTTTGTTGTTATATTTTTTATTGTTTTCATAGTTTTTTTATTTTCCTAAGTTAATATGTATGTAAGTCATTATTTCCCATTCCGAACCATTAGGAAACCCTACAGCACTAATTATTTGCTGAGGAGGGAATGTGTTCGGAGTGGTTGCATTTGGACTATATCTTGGTGAAAACTGATTTAATGATCTCCAAGTACCACGTATTCCAATTTGAGTGCTTGGTAAAAGAAACCAATCTGGCTTGCTAATAGTACTCGATATGTCTAACATTAATTGCATTGGGAATGTTAAGTTAAAATCTCTATAATAATCAAAAGGTCCCCAATCATTAACCTTTAAATTAGCATTTACTTTCATTTTTTTATAGATAGCTCTAATATCGGCGCCAAATCTTGTAATGGTTCTATCTGAGTCTCCATTTGCTTGCCCGTTTCCATAGTAAAAATTACCTACAACTCCGAAATCACGTCCAATTTTTGAAACCATTCTTGTGTGTGCTTCCCATAAATCTTGTGCTGGTACAGCATTAGCAAAGGTAAAAAATGTACGATCTGCCTGAAAACCAATAGATGCATCCATGGATGTTGGTTGTCTACGAAAAACAAATCCAGCATTTATAGCAAAAGGAGCATCTTCAGCCCGATCATTATCCCATGAGTACATCCAAGTAGCAGGTGTTGGATCGTAAGTAAATAAAATTTCACCTGCAGTCATTTCTCTGTTACCATTTCTTACTGCGAAAGGATCGTCAATTACGTTTCTTAATCTACCAGGTGCAGCTCCTCCGTTTGGCATAGGGTCTACTAATGGTTGTTGATGCATAAAATTAGGCGCTATTTGGAAATCTCCTAAAGAAAATGTAAATCCTGTTAAGAAGTTACCCATATTTCCACTACCACTATCCTTTAACTTCCAACCCGTAAAAGTTTGTGTTTGATCAAAACCACCATTAGCAACTAGTCCCATTATAGAAGCTTGTGCATACAAATTAAATTTACCTCCTGAGTAGGTGATTTTTCCTTTACCTCCCCAATTATCTTTGGATTTAATTTTGTCTTCCACAATATTTCCATTATCATCTATATCTTGGTAAGAAATTCCATTTAGAGGTCTTCCTCCCCAAATTCCTCCTAGTGCTAGTTCAAATTTTCCAAATTCCCTTTCAAAAACAAGCGTAGCTCTTTCTGTTGGCCACGCCGGAATTACACCACTTCGTACTTGTTCTGCATTTAAAACACGCCTTCCATTTGCATCTAGAGGCACCTGTTTACCTCCTCCAAAGAAAAGAACAGAATTAAGTGACTCATCAAAATCTTTATGATATATACCTGTTATATTCCAATGGGCTACTTTCTTTCTATATTTTAATAACATAGCAGGGTTAGCTCCCCACCAAAGTTGAGGTCCTATTGCCGCTTTGAATCCAGCTAATGACCCTTTTCCATCAACTTCCATCCCTAAAATTTCTCCATTATATATATCTAAATTAGGGCCGTAGTTTGCTTCAGGGTATAAACTAAAGAAATCGCCTTCATAACCCCAGTGATAATGGCCTGTTCTATAAAACCCTCTGAAATCAAATTTCTTAGCATTCCATTCAAACTCTGCTTGATAAACACGCACTCTATTATTATCAGTTAAAATAACGTCTTGTCCGTCAGCTCCTTGCACTGTTACAGGTCTGCCAACGTTTTCATAAAATATTTCGTTAATCTGATTGGTAGCAACGTTTCCTAGAATATTGAAATTTACGTTAGCTCTCATGCTAGCTGTTGGTTTTGCTTCAACCCCAATAAAATAAGATTGCATATGATCAAAACCTGTTCTGTTAGGAAAACTATTTGGTTCATTAGGGTCTGCTTGAGCGGGAGTCGTTAATAAAGAACCTCCTGTATTGAACGTGCTAAATCTAGCACTGAATTCGCTAAGTCTTAATTTTTCTGTGTCTCCACCACCTAATGCGGCTTTATCTCCTCGTGCTCTTAATACAGCATCCATTAAATTAACTTTGTTGAAGAAATTATCTACAAAATCGGCATCAATACCTTCTGCATAAACATCAAGGGTGTGTACATCTTTTAAAGCGTAATAAGAAGCTCTAGGGTATAATGTGTATAAACCTCTTTCATTAGTTGGTCCCTTCGCACAAATACCAAACCATTCTTCGTTCATGTTATTTGCGCCTGGGTATGCTTCATCTATTGTGTAACCACCTGCATTCCAAGTGGATTCTGTTTGGTGAGTGTCTGCATCTTTTCTGTCATCAAATCCAGCTTTCCACCAGCCATCAGAAAATTGAAAAGTAAAACCTCCAATAGAGTTTCCTGCTTTTCCTAAGCCTGCAGCATTTTGGTAAATTTCTTTCCAGTTTTCTACATTGTAATACGCTTGCATTTTTTGATCTTCAGCATTTTCGATTGCATTGTAAGCATCTGAACCAAACTCCGTAAACAGGATAGGTTTGTTAAGTTTATCTTTAACTACCTCAAACATATCTCCAAAAGACTTCCCTCTATAGGCATTTGTTCCATATATATCTATGTCTTTACATTCTTCTGCTATAATATCTATGAATAATACATCGCCATTGGCTATGGCTACTGGGTGATTTGAATCTATAGCTTTCATGGCTTTAGATGCTTCGTTCATTAATTTGTACATGGGCCGTCCTCTAAGCTCACCAACGGCATTTATTTTTTCTTGACCTTCTGGAAAATCTTCAGTTTCAGCGCCTTGCCAAAACAGACCATAATTATTTTCATTACCAATTAAATACAATAATATACCGGGCACATTCTTGTACTCGGTAACCATATTGGTTATTTCTGATATTAGCAGCTCTTTTGTACGAGCGTCTTTATAATCAGTAATTGGCGTCCATACACCATCAATAGTTAATCCATATCTTCCAAAAGAATCGTTTAACATGGTGTAAATACCATACCTCTCATAAATATATTTAACCCATTTAGCAGGAACACCAGTATACTGGCGTATTACATTTACATTCATGTTTTGCAAAAGTGCCATTTCAGCATCAAGTCCTGCTTTAATAATGTCGTCTGATTTTTCGTAGAATTTAGCATCTACTACATTGGTTCCAATTGGAACATAGTCCCAGTTCATCCCATTAATCATGAAATCTTTTCCGTTTACAACTAGTTTCATGCCTTCGTCATTACTTACAACTGATACTTTATCAGACTGCGCAAATACAGTTGTTGTAAATAAGAAAAGTAATAATCTTAGAAAATTGTTTTTCATAGTTTTATTTAATTATTGTGTTAGTCTTTAGATAGCTTATTTCAGTTTTTCAATTTTAATTTACTAAACAAGCTATCAGGGTATTCTTCTTTAAACGAATATTCAAACTTAAACTTTTCGTGAAAAGTTAAAAATAACTTAATTAATTACGAAGTCTCCAAAAAATACCTCAACAAAAAACATACACTTTAAAAAAAAGAAGGCTTTATTGTTGAAATCGCAATAAAACACGATAAAATGCATGAAATGGCAGTAAATGGAGGTTATCAGTATTCTTAAAATTCTTTAATGTTGTGGTATTGTATAGGTAGAAAAGCCACTTGTTGTGCTAACTTAAAAATAGAAAAAAATGAATTCGCCACTATACTACTTCAGTTTATTATAACATAAACTTTAATAGCACTTAGTGACATATTTCATTTTACGCTATTATTTAGGAGCTTTTGGTTGGAATTATTTTTATCTAAAATTGTATTTTCAATCTTACTGTAAATAAATTAACCATACAAAAAATATCAAGGGCTAACTAAAAATAGTTAACCCATGACATCTTAAAAACTAAACTTTATTTTTATAAACTGACTTGTTTGGTTTAATCGGCAATTAAAATAAAATTCCAATCAAACTGATTATTACCATCGGTAGATATTAAACTAAAAGTATTAGCAGATCTTTCAAATATTCTATACGAGTGATTACCCCCAATATAATATCCTATAAAACCTAACCCACTTAAAGTAAGTGTTTCAACTCCTCCTGGAGCAGTTAACGTCCATCCCCCAGTATAATCAGCATAAGAGTATCTTAATATGTCATCACCATCTGGCACACCATCACCTGGCCCACCTATTTCGTTTATTAATCCGTTACGTCCAAAAACTGCACCGTCTGCTCCAGTATCATGAGAAAAGGTTCCATCTATGTTAAACGTATAACGATCATCATACATGCCCGATTCTGATTTGTCTGGTGTACCACCATTCGGGAAGAATTCACCTAACCTACCAGTTCCTACAGGGCCTAAACCGAAATAATTTGGTTTGTCTACATCAATTCTAAAAGTTCTAGAACTGTTGGATGTAAGCATTTCAATTAAATCTGCTGGTGGCTCATACAATGCCTGTACTTCAACTTCTATAGTTTTAGTTGAAGAAGCACCTCCAGTACCAAAAGCAATCACGGTAATAGGATAGGTGTTCGTTCCTAACGTTGTGAAAATATGTGAAGCACTACCCGACTCTTGAAGTTTTGTCTGTCCTTGTACTACAAAATGATAAGATATGGCGTTATCTGCTGTTGCAGTAAGCTTAACCTCGCCACTTCCCAAACCTGGAGCAGTAGACTCTGCTTCCTCATCTATATAGGTTACTGATATTTCTATATTTGAGGGAGCTACAATACTCCCCGCGTCAACATCATCTTCTTGACAGCTACTAAAAACCAGTATTGCTGAGAATAAGATTACTATTTTATGTTTTATATTATTCATTTTTTTTAATTTTAATTATGATAGTTAAAATCATCAATGTAAGCTATTACTTGATCGTTGTTGTTTTCCGAATTTAACTGTAAAACGACTTTATCTAAATCTGTTCTATCTACAGGATCAGGATCAGTACCATTAAAATTTAAATTTTGCCAATTATCATTTACAAAATCGAAAGTAAGCTCTTGCCATTGGTCTAAAACCACAGTCTTAACAATCTCTGTTTGTGTTTGCCAAGAATTACCACCCAAAGTACTATTTTGAAGTTTTAATGAAATCTGATTTGGTTGAGTACCAGTAATACCAGATGATGGAACGTATACTTTTAACGTAAACTTATTTTTTGATGCCATAGCTAGGTTTGGTATTACTGTAAATTGAACATTGGCAAATGTGCCTCCTGTATCATTATATTCCAAAACGGTTGCTGAATTATTGTTCGCATCAACAAACGGATTTGCAAATGCATTATCCATTCCACAATCATCTCCTAACCAAGTTGTTATTGTTCCTTTTCCTTCAAAACCATCTCTTGCAAAAGGAGGCGTATCCGGTGCAGGTGAAGCTCCATAGTAAAAATCATCAATATAAGCAGTAACTTGACTACTGTTATTTTCTGAATTAACTTGTAAAACAATTTTATCTAAATCTGTTCTATCTACAGGATCTGAATCTGTACCATTGAAGTTTAAGTTTTGCCAATTATCATTTACAAAATCAAAAGATACAACTTGCCATTCATCCAAAACAATTGTCTTAACAACTTCTGTTTGGGTTTGCCATGCATTACCACCTAAACTACTATTTTGTAATTTTAATGCTATTTGATTTGGTTCTGAACCTGTAACACTTGACGATGGAACATAAATTTTTAAGGTAAATACACTATTTCCTCCAGATAAATCAAGATTAGAATCTGCTACAAACTGAACATTAGCAAATGTCCCTCCTGTATCAGCATACTCTAAAACGGTTGCAGATAAGTTATCAGCATTAACAAAAGGGTTTGGTAAAGCCGTATTTAAACCTGCTGCATCACCAGCCCAAGTTGTAATATTGCTATTTCCATCAAAATCATCAAAAAGAAGTGGAAGTGCCGAAGATGGCGATTTCCAAAAATAAATATTATCAATAAATACAGTTACCGCTTTGTCTGCATCTGCACTGTTTTTAACATACTTAAATTGCTTTATGTTGGTTAATGACAAACCTTGATCTGAAAATTCAGATAAAGGAATATCAAACCTATTCCACTGATTAGCTATTAATTGTCTAGTAACAAATTTTTCATTTTCTGGTGCAACACCATTTGGGAGTGGATAAATATCTATAGAAAAATCTTCAGCTGTCCACATATCAATGTGAAGAGTTTCCATAGTTGAAGCATCTACATCTGAACCAATATCATTTCCTTGGTAACTCAAATTAGTGTATTGCAACATCTCATCGCCATCTAAATCAAATAAACCCCAACTACTTCCGCAGCATCCACCTTGTCCCCAATCTGGAAAAAAGTTACTATCAGCTACGTTATCATATGCTGCTGAAAATATTGAAATAACATCAGTTGGCGACCTGAAAGGTGGCTCTTGAGCTGATGCTAAAGGCTGTAATATAGCTGTTACTTCAAAATCAACTTCTGTATAAGTTGTGGTCTCAATAGCTGCGCCCATTGCTGTAACTGTTATTGTATACAAGCCAGCATCCTGATAAATATATGAAGTTGTTTCTCCTATATTAATTATGACTACATCTGAGCCATCACCAAAATCAACTTCATAAGACATTGCAAAATCGGCAGTTGCCGTAACATTGACTTGTTTTGATATAGCGGCATCATTTTCAATGGTTACCACTAAATTTTCTGGCGCATTAAATGATACTACTAGCTCTTGTGTAATAGTGGTTTTTAAACCCGTAATACCAACTGCTTCAATTTCTATGGTATAACTACCTTCTTCAAATGTATTTATCGCTGTTTCTCCTGCACTAATTACTTGGGGTTCGGCACCATTTCCTAAATCAATATTATAAGAAACACCACCGTCTGAATTAGGAATTATTGATACAACCCCAGAATTATCTTGTGTTGATTGAAATAGAGCCGACACATTAGAAGGTGCCACTACATTATCAATAAAGCTCAAATCATTAACGTCTTCATCGCAACTTACAAAGAAGACTATTGCTATAAGACTAAATATATATTTTATTGTTTTCATATTTTATTTTATTTTAATATCCTGGATTATTATCCCATGTGTCACCTGCCAATTGTATTTCTTGAATTGGTATAGGAAAAAGTTCATGTTTACCAGCTTGAAAACCAGGAATTTCCTGTGCTGCTCTGCCTGTTCTTACTAAATCGAAAAATCTATGGCCCTCTCCTACTAATTCTACACGACGTTCTTTATAAATATCGTTTGTTAAATTAGTTCCTGTAGTTGATACATCACCTAAAGTTGCTCTATTTCGTACTTCATTTAAGTAGTCTTGTGCTCTGGTATCACTAATACTTCCTCTATTAAGGGCTTCAGCAGCCATTAATAAAACATCTGCATAACGAATAGCTCTTGTGTTATTAGGATTTGTAAGAGCCGCATCTGGCCTATTTAAATCACCAAGACGTGCTATATACTTTCTATTAAAATACCCTGTTTGTTCGTAACCTGCATCTTCATCATAAGTTGCTGTAGGGTTGTCTATAATCCATTGTTCTATGTCTAAAATAGAATATTCTAAACGAATATCTCCAGGCTCAAAAGCATCAACTACTTCTTGTGTTGGGATGTTAAAGCTAAAACCAAAATCGAAAACTGGCCCAACATAACCTCTCACACCATTAAATCCTATGGCAAAATTACCTTCAAGGCAATAGAAACAATCATAAGATCCTCCGTCAATATCAGAATATTGGATTTCGAAAACTGACTCTGCATTGTTTTCATTATCATTTTCCCACATAAGCGGTGCTTCTGCAGTTGTTAATAACCTATATGGACCATTATTTATAACACTTTCCAACACTGTTGCAGACTCAGCAAATTTATTTTGATACAAATAAACTTTACCCAATAGAGCTTCAGAAGCACCTTTTGTTGCTCTACCTACCTGAGCTTGTACGTATGGCAAATTAGCTGCAGCAAAAATTAAGTCTTGCTCAATCAATGCATAAACTTCTGCTTTAGGTGTTCTTTCAATACCAAATTGATCTCCAAACTGAATACGTTTATCAATAGATAAAGGTACATCACCAAAAAATTTCACTAACTGAAAATAGTAATAAGCTCTTAAAAATCTAGTTTGTGCTAAAACACTTGTTTTACTTGGAAAATCAAGTTTATCTTGAAATTCCATAATATAATTAGCTCGATTTACTCCTGTATACATCCATGTCCAGATTTCTCTTAATTGGGCATTCACAGATGTATGAATCATATCATCTATTTCCTGATAACCAGGTGTATCTAAGGCATCTTGACCCCCAGATAGGCTGTTATCTGATGCTATTTCTGCTAATTGATAATTTCTTGCTGTTGCTTGTAGCATATCATAAGCTGCCACCAAAGCTTTTTGGTAATCATCTTCTGTGTTGAAAAAATCCTCAGAGTTTGCATCATTAGGTGCTACGTTAATAAAATCATCAGCACAAGAAAACATAGCTAATAAAGCTACTAATGAAAGGATGTTTCTAATTTTTATATTTTTCATAATACTCATTAAAATTTTAAGTTAATACCTAACAAAAATTGTTTAGCTGTTGGATAAAACCCTTGGTCTATTCCACCACCTAAAGGATCTCCGCTTGAAGCCGTAGGGTCGAAACCTGAATACTCTGTTAAAGTAAATAGGTTACTTCCAGTTAGGTAAATGCGTAATTTGCTAATTTTTGAACCTTCTAAAGCATCGCTTGAAAAGGTGTAACCTAACTGCACATTTTGCAATCTGACAAATGAACCATCTTCAACAAAATAATCTGAAAACAAATTATTAGGAGAAGTTCCTCCTGTTACTCTTGGATGAACATTTGTTGAGCCAGCACCAGTCCATCTATTTAAACTAGTAATGGTACTATTTGTTAGTACGTTATTGTTTTGATAATTTCTAACGATGTCATTTCCAACAGAAGCAAACGCATAAGCTGCAAAATCGAAATTCTTATAATCGAGAGTAATGTTTAGTCCCATAGTCGCATCAGGAATAGGGTTTCCAATATCTACTTTATCATCTAAATCTATAACACCATCTCCATTTTGATCAACAAATTTCATGTCTCCAGGTTCTGGTATTGGAGTTCCTATAGCTGATGAATTAATCTCAGCTTGTGTTTGGAAAACCCCATCGGTTTGGTAACCATAGAAATAACCTAAAGGAAAACCTGCTTCCATTCTAGATGGCGCTGGTTGTCCGATTCCAAATGAGCCTCCTTCAAGAACTCCAGTATTTGTATTTACAGAAAGTACTTCATTTTTTATATAAGTAATGTTATATCTAACGCCAAATTTAAAGTTATCGTTAAAATTACCTGAATAACCAATTGCAAATTCTAACCCTTCGTTTTGTACTTCACCACCATTTACAACTGGAGGTCCTCCAACACCTAACAATCCTGATACCTCGGGAATTACTAATAAGTCTTCCGTTGTCTTTTTAAAATAATCAGCTGTAATATCAACTTTATTATCAAAAAGTCTCATGTCAACACCTATATCTATTGTTCTCTGCTTTTCCCATCTAATTTCTGGGTTTGCAATACCACCACTTGCAGTACCAATAAATTCTTGATCATTGAAGAAGTAGATACCTTCACCATTTAAAAGTGATACAAATCTATAGTCTGGAATTCTATCATTTCCAAGAATACCATAAGAAGCTCTTATCTTCAAGAAATTGATAGCGTTACTATCATTAAGAAAATCTTCATCAGAAACTACCCAACCAAGAGAGCCTGATGGGAAATACCCAAATTGATTTTCTGGTCCAAATTTAGTTGAACCATCTCTACGAACAACAGCAGAGAACAAATACTTACCTTTATAGTCATATTGAACCCTAGTGAAATAAGATAATAATCTAGAATCAAAAGTGG
>JBAQZZ010000011.1:0-2773 GCA_049791475.1 Flavobacteriaceae bacterium
AGATTTATTTTTTGTTTCAAAACATTTTTAAGGAAATTTTATTATAAATGTGGGCTTAACTTTTCTTTTCTCTTTTTTAACTGTCTTTCTAATGACGATGCCGCCATATCTGCACCTTCTTCAAAACTTTTGCATTGTTTTTTCACTACAAAACTATCTCCTGGCACACTCAACTTAACTTCAAATATCTTATTTTCTTTATCACTCGTGTTTTCCACTTTCAAAAAAACATCCGATTGGATCACTTTGTCATAAAAGGTATCTAACTTATCCATTCGTTTTTGGATGAAGTTTATTAATTTTTTGTCTGCGTTAAAATTAACTGATTGGGTGTTTACTTTCATCTGTTCTCTTTTTGTTTTTAATTGACCATACTTCGACTGCGCTCGGTACAGGTACGTAACACCCATATAATCATTTTCGTTGTGTGACAAAAATCCAGATATGCATGTTTCATACTTTTCATTTTTGGTTAGACAATAATTATCGTACTACTTTTTACTTCTTGGATGCGTCTTTATGTGCACCTTTTTCAACTCTGCTATACTATTGTGGGTATAAACCTGAGTGGATGCCAAACTTGAATGGCCAAGAAGTTCTTTAACAGCATTTATATCGGCACCTTGGTTAAGCAAATGTGTAGCAAATGAGTGCCGTAGTATATGCGGACTCTTTTTAACCTTTGAAGATGCCAAACTAAAATAATCATTTATTATTCTGTAAACAAGTGTTTCATATATTTTAACGCCTTTTTTTGTTAAAAACAAAACTTCGGCATCTTTAATGTATTCCAACCCATTTCTTAATTTTAAATAACCATCAATGGTTTGCTGTACTGCTTTTATTAACGGGATAACGCGCTCTTTATTTCCTTTTCCGAGCACTTTTAACGTATTATTATGACTGCCCAAACTCGAGATATTCAATTGTACCAGCTCCATTCTACGGATGCCTGTGGAATAAAACAACTCCACAATAAGCTTATTACGAACACCTTCAAAATCGTTTTCAAAATTTGAGTCTTCTAAAACGGTTGACACTTCAACTTCAGAAAACGGTATCTGTATTTTTTTACTTGTTTTTAACGCTTTGTGCTTTGTTAATGGATTTAAATCGATCTCTCCAATTTTCAAAAGAAACCTATAATAGGTGTTTAGCGCTGAAATTTTTCTGTTGACGCTTCTGTTTGATATTCCGTTTTCAACCATATAAACTATCCAGCTTCTTATCTGCGGGTAATTAACGGTGTTGATGGTATGGGTGCCATATTCTGATGATAGGAATTCTAAAAAGTCACTTAAATCATTTTCATAAGCATTGACCGTTAAAGCGGAATAGTTTTTTTCCAGCAACAGATAATCTATAAATGATTGGAATGGCATACTTAGAGTTTCAGGTTTTAGGTTGTTAGACTGGTGTTATTTAATTATCACAAATTCTCTAAAATTAACTTTATCTATTATTTTACTTTTTGCATTGTAAGTTTGAGTAAAAGTTTTAGGTAATTTTTGATTTTTCTTTTTATTCCATTTAAACTCGTATCCAAATATCTTCCCTCCATTTTCTTCTACAAAGTCAACTTCCTGTTGTTGTTTTGTTCTCCAAAAATAAGTGTGCGCAAGGCTTTGCTTGTACTCAATTTGTTTGATTCTTTCAGAAATTAGAAAATTTTCCCAAATAGCACCTTTATCTGTCCTTAGTTCCATTGGATTGAAATTTCCAAGAACCATATTTCTGATTCCGTTGTCATAGAAATAAACTTTCTTATTGGTTTTTATTTCGTTTCTAACATTGCGACTGAAGCTGTTTAATTTGAAAACAATGTATCCTTTTTGTAAAATATCAATGTATTTGCTAATGGTGTTTTTATCAACATTCACAATTTGAGCAAGTTCAGAATAGTTTACTTCACTACCAACCTGAAGTGCGAGGGCCTGAACTAATTTTTCAAGCACTTCTGGTTTTCGTATTTCTGCATATGACAGAATATCTTTATACAAGTAGCTATTCACTAAATTACGTAATATGCTTATTTCATCGCCTGCATTATTTAAAACATCTGGATAAAAGCCATAAAGCAACCTATTTTCTAAATTTTGCTCAGCAAATAAATATCCGTGGTGGTTTTCGTATTCTTCCCACGAAATAGGAAACAATTGATATTCCCATTTTCGACCTGTTAAGGGTTCGTTGATTTTACTTGACAAATCAAAAAAGGAAGAACCATTCATGAATAATTGAACATCTTTAAACCTATCCGTAATGATTTTCATTGTAAGTCCAATTCCTTCAATCTTCTGGGCTTCATCAATAAAAACAAATTTATATTTTCCTAAAATTGTTCTAATTTGCTCTGTGTTGGGTTCTGTTAGCAAAGTTCTTGTTTTGGGGTCGTCTCCGTCAAGAAGTAAATAGTCCCTTGTTTCAAGAATGGACTCAATTAAAGTTGTTTTTCCCACTTGCCGTGGCCCCATTACAACAATCGCTTTTCCCGAATCAATTCTATTCTTTATCCTATCACTTAGAAATCTTGAATACATTGTTTTTTTACAAATATACTAATTTTTGATTATTATATTCATTGAAAGTTATGTCTTCAAGTGAATTAATGGTTTTTGCTGCGGTAAGCTACGCTCAATAATAAAGCGGAATAGTTTTTTTCCAGCAACAGATAATCTATAAATGATTTGAAAGACATCTTTGAAGTTTAAAGTTAGAAGTTTAAAAGTTATAGAGCAACTTTTATATAATTAAAATAATTACACCTATTGAC
>JBAQZZ010000012.1:0-18575 GCA_049791475.1 Flavobacteriaceae bacterium
GGCGCAGAAGATAATGAACATGTAATTCATGATGAGGCTGAAGGTTTCGAATTAGCAGATAACTAAAATAAAAATTATAAAAAGCACATACAGAAGGTTCGTTAACCGAAAAATTTGTTAAAAAATACTCAAATTGTGCCTATTTAGACCCATTTTTTGTAAGTTCGGAACAACTTTTGTAACTAAGTTAATCATGAAAAAGATAACATACATATTACTTTTAGCCATTTTAGTAAGTGCTAATAGTGTCGCTCAAAAAATTAATTGGGTATCGTTAGATCAAGCTTTGGAGCTTCAAAAGAAAACACCTAAAAAAATAATGATAGATGTTTATACCAACTGGTGCGGGCCTTGTAAAATGTTAGATAAAAATACATTTCAAAATGCGCAAGTAGCCGATTATGTTAATAAATATTACTATGCTGTAAAATTTAACGGTGAAGGAAACCAGGTGGTTAATTATAAAGGAAAGTCATATAACAATCCTAATTATAATCCAGCGAATGCTAATAAGCGTAATTCAGCACATACATTAGCAAACTATTTGCAAATTAATGCATATCCAACCATCGTATTTATGGATGAAAAAGGGGATGTTATCGCGCCTATTCGTGGATATCAAACACCATCTCAATTAGAGTTATATTTAAAGATGTTTAAAAAAGATGAGCATAAAGTTTTAGATACTCAAGAAAAATTTAATGATTATTATAAGACTTTTAAAGCTGAGTTTAAAGATTAAGATTTATAATTGAATGAGCAGAATACAATTTATATTTTTTTTAAGTTTAGTGATTTCAATGAGTAGTTTTTCTCAAGAAAAATTGACATGGCATACAGATATGGAAAAAGCAATAGCCATTGCTACTAAGGAAAATAAGAAAATGTTGCTCTTTTTTACGGGTTCAGATTGGTGTGGATGGTGTAAAAAATTACAAAATGAAGTTTTTAAAACTTCAGATTTTGAGAAATGGGCAAATGAAAATGTCGTTTTAGTAGAATTAGATTTTCCAAAAAGAACACCACAAGATATAAATGTGAGAAATCAGAATAGTCAACTCCAGCAAATGTTTCAAGTGAGAGGCTACCCAACAATTCATTTTGTTAAAGCAGAAAAGAAACCTGATGGTAAAACGAATTTAAATAATCTTGGTAAAACAGGTTTTGTTCGTGGAGGTTCGTCTAAATGGTTAACTGTAGCAAATAATATAATTAAATCAAATTAGAGGTTCTCTAATAATTAATAATAAAAGCTCCCTTTTTACTGGTTTGGTGAAAAGGGAGCTTTCTTTTTTTGCAAATAAGTTCCCAATTTTCAACATACGATTTGTAATTACTACCATCTGCAATAATGTACTTTGGTTTTAACGAATCAATAAGTCTATTCAAATTTATTTTAGGTGATTGCCTTAATAATATATAATCTGGCGAGAACGATTTAATGTTATAAATACCTAAACTATCAATAACTAAAAGTGTTTTATTTTTTAATAAATAAATAGATTGTAACGTATCTTCTTTAACCGTTTTTAATTGGTTGCCGACAACGTAATCTTTAACAATATTATTTTCAGATTGAGTAATACTATCGAAATCATTTGAAATAATTACGGTTTTATGAGTTGTATTTCCTATTAAACTGTATCTGCTTTTATGAAATATCACAAACTCATTTTTTGAGGTATTATAATTTGAAAAAATGAATACACATTGAAAAATAATAACACTAAAAAGCGCTAATTTTAAATAAATATGACGCTTTTTAATAATAAAAGATAAACCAAAAATGATAAGCAAATAAGATGCTAAAACCTCAAGTAGATTAAAAGGAATATCTTTAAATAAAAAGGATTCTTGTTTTGAAACCCAACCAACAAAATTATTCATTACGCTTATTACATAACCAAAAATGGATGCCATAAATTGGGGCAGAATGTTTATCACCGCTAGAAGGATAACTAAAATTCCAAAACCTAAAATAATGCCCAGTAATGGAATAATTACCAAGTTTGAAATAAAAAATAAACCAGGAAACTGATGAAAATAGTACAAGCTAATGGGGATAATTCCAAATTGTGCAGATATAGTAATGGTTAACGTATGCCAATATTTATCAATAACCCAATTTTTCGGTCGCCACAAATTATACAAATAAGGGTCAATAGCAACTATAGCGAAAACCGCCAAATAGCTTAGTTGAAATCCAACATCAAATAAAAAAAGAGGTTTAAAAAGTAGAATGATAAACACTGAAATAGCGAGCGTGTTGTAAATGTTTGTTGGTCGCTTAAGGTTTATAGCAATGGCAACAATACTAAACATGGTAACCGCACGTGTTACAGAAGCTGATAAACCAGCTATTAAAGCAAAACTCCATAAAAAGAGAACTAGTATAATGGTTTTAATGAGTCTTCCGTATTTAAAGCGTTCTAAAGGTTTTAAAACAAAAGTTAGAATTAATAAAATAATACCAACATGCAGCCCAGAAACTGCCAAAATATGTATGGCACCAGCATTGGTGTAACTAGAGTAAACTTTAGGGCTTATATCTTGTCTTTGGCCTAATAAAAGGGCGTTAATAATAGCAAGTTCATCTGGTTTAAAATGGTAAGGCTCTAATTTTGAATTAATATAATCTCTTAAATTATTGGCAATTCCGAATATGGTATGTGTATTTGAACTAACTTTTAAAAGTGTTTCATTAGAGATGAATAATTGATGATAAATATATTTTTTCTCTAAATATTTTTTATAATCAAATTGATGTGGATTTAGCGGATGAATTAAATCTTTAAAATCAGTTTTTGTAATGAAAACAGCATCAACTTTTAAGGTGGTTTTAGTGCTGTCTTTTTCAATATTTAAAAGTGATTTTCCTTTGGATGGAATACCATCAATCTCGAGAATATCAATAACATATTTATTGTAATACTTACCAGGCTTTAATACCTCTTGAATTCTAAAAGTAATCGTTTTTAAAGCATTTTTTTCTTTTGAAAGCGACTTTGAATAGTGATTAGAAAAGTTTTTTTGATTATGAAAATGGGTTGTTAAAATACCAAGTAAAATCATTAAAAGAAAAGTAAAAACACCAAACCAAATAGTTTTAATGAATTGTTTTTTAGCAATTAAGAAACTGCTAAATAAGGCAATCAAAATAACGCTTGTTAAAACTAAAATGGTGTTTAAAGAAATATCAAACAAAAATCCAATTAATATGCCGCTAATTAAGCAAAATGTTAATTTGATTAGTGTAAAATTGAGTAGCCGCATAAAATGTAATACTAATTATGATTTAAAATGAGATTAAAATAAAATGATTATTTTTTTCATTATTTGATTTATAAAAAATAAAGCATAGCCTTAGTTACGGTTTCTTTTTTTAATGAAAAAGAAAGGAAAAAAGGACGTTTTATTAAGCTTATTTTAAGTTATAATTGGTGTAAAATAGAAAATATCTTATAAAATTCTACGCGCTTCGTAAAAAGCTTTAAGCCAATAGGCTTCATTCAACCCAGAAATAATAACACCACTACCAGAAGTAGCGTGTATAAATTTTATATCATTATCTCTTATATCTACTATTAAACCAACATGATTAATAGCGTTTCTTCTGTTTCCAGTTTTGAAAAAAAGTAAATCACCTTTTAAGACATTTTTTAGCTTAATTTTTTCACCTTTTTTAGCCATATCTCTAGATATTCTTGGTAAAATAATATCATATTCTCTAAACGATTCGAAAACTAAACCAGAGCAATCCATTCCAGATACTGTTGTGCCGCCCCATTTGTAACGAACACCTTCAAACCTTTTGGCGTAATTGATAATACTTTGAGAAGTAGAGATAGTTGTTTCAGAATCTTTGTTTTTATTTTCAGAAAAAACAACGATATTTTCTTTGCCTAATTTTTTTTCTTCAGATTTTTTTGTGATTATTTTTGGTCTAGTATCTTTTTCAGTTTTAATCTGTTTTGAAGATTTACAGTTATAAAAACTAAAAAGTAAAATAAGAATAATAAGACTTTTTTTCATTTTTATGTTTGAGCTTTTATGGCATTATAAATTAAACGTGCTGTTTTTTGGCTAGCACCTTTTCCTCCCAAGGCTTTTTCTAACTCATAATATTCTAAAAACAGTTTTTTACGCGTTTCTGGGTTTAAAATATGTTCTAATTCTTTTTTAAGTCTTTTTTTATTGAAATTATTTTGAATAAGTTCGGTAACTACTTCTTTGTCCATTATTAAATTAACTAACGAAATAAACTTAAGCGTTATGATGCGTTTTGCAATTTGATACGAAATAGCACTTCCTTTATAGCAAACCACTTGTGGTACTTTAAACAAAGCAGTTTCTAAAGTTGCAGTGCCAGATGTAACTAAAGCTGCTGTTGAAACACTTAATAAATCGTAGGTTTTATTTGAAATAAACTTTATGTTTTTAGACTTTATAAATGTTTTATAAAAACTAAAATCTTGACTTGGTGCACCAGCAATTACAAATTGATAGTCTTGAAAATTATCAGCCAAACTCAACATAACTGAAAGCATTTTCTTGATTTCTTGTTTTCTGCTTCCAGGCAGTAATGCAATAATTGGTTTGTTGCTTAAATTGAATTCTTTTCTAAATTTTAGAGGGTTAACTTGATGTCTATTGGCTATAGCATCAATTAATGGATGACCTACAAAATGGACTTCATAATCGTGCTTTTTGTAGAAATCTTCAACAAAAGGTAAAATAACATACATGGCATCAATATCACGTTTTATGGCTTTTACTCTGCCAGCTCTTGATGCCCAAACTTGTGGCGAAATATAATAATGTGTTTTAAAACCTGCTCCTTTTGCCCATTTGGCGATGCGTAAATTAAACCCCGAATTATCGATAAATATAACAACATCTGGATTAAATTTTTTGATGTCTTCTTTACAAAAGGAAATAAATTTGAAAATCTTATTGAGGTTCATAATCACTTCAGAAAACCCCATAAAAGCCCGCTCTTTATAGTGTGTTACTAAAACACCACCAACAGATTGCATCAAATCGCCACCCCAAAATCTAATATCAGCATCAGTATCTTCCTTCAATAATGCTTTCATTAAATTGGAGCCATGTAAATCGCCCGATGCTTCTCCAGCAAGAATGTAATACTTCATTTAGAAGAGTTTAAATACAAATGTAAATACAGCTATAAAAACAGTTATTAATAAAACGCCTCTGGCACGATAATCTTGTTTCTTTTTTATGAAAATAAAAAAAGCAATGAGGTTTAAAATAGCACCTAAACTTATCAGTTTTCCTAAAAAGTCTTCTTCCGCAGCTGCTTTAATTACGGTTACAAAGTCATCACCTTGTCCAAGCAAATTTGCTGTAATAAATAAGCCTATAGCGTTGGCTAATAGGCCAACCAAAGCGCCAATAAAAACATCTTTTTTAATCATTTAATTTCCAGGTGTTTAAGTTTTTTATAAAATGGTGAGCTGTTAAATCAAATTGTATAGGAACTACTGATACGTATCCGTTTTCTAAAGCACTTTCATCTGTATCTTCTCCGCCATCTAAATTAACAAATTTTCCAGTTAACCAATAGTAATCTCTTCCTTGTGGTGTTTTTCGTTTATCAAATTCTTCAACCCAATTAGCTTTAGCTTGTCTGCAAATTTTTATGCCTTTAATATATTCTTCATTTATATTGGGAATATTCACATTTAAAATTATCCCATTTGGTAAGCCTTCTTTTAAAACGTTTTCAGTAATTGTTTTTACATATTTTTTTGAGGCTTCAAAATTAGCGTTCCAAGAATAGTCTAATAATGAAAAACCTATGGCAGGAATACCTTCAATGCCGGCTTCTATAGCAGCACTCATAGTGCCCGAATAAATCACATTGATAGATGAATTTGAACCGTGATTAATACCAGAAACACATAAATCTGGTGTTCTAGGTAAAAGTTCTCTAATGGCTAATTTTACACAATCGGCGGGTGTGCCCGAGCAACTATACGCTTTATGTGAGCCATTGTTAATATTAACTTCTTCGGCATATAAGGTGGAATCTAAAGTAATAGCATGCCCCATGCCACTTTGTGGGCTATCTGGCGCTACCACAACAACATCTCCAATAGTATTCATAACATCTATAAGGGTTCTAATCCCTGAAGCATTAATGCCATCATCGTTAGTTACAAGAATAAGTGGTTTTTTCGTCATATTTTAGATTCTATACCATCGCTAAAATACATAATTTACTCTGTAAACGTCTAAATTCTTTGCTTTAACAAAAAATTAGTAGCAATTGTAATTATTGGCATAGTTTTTTCTTTATTTTAGTAGAAATAATGTTGAGCTTTTTAAAAGCTATGAAATTTAAGCTATGAGAAAAATTATAAAGAGTAAGTATAAAATTTTATTACTCGTGCTATTATTGGCATTTGCATCATGCAGTTTTACTTCAAAAACCTTTAATAATCCTGATAAAGATAAGCTGCTAGTTCAAGTTATCACTTTCGTTTTAGAGAATGCTCATTTTGATCCTATTGATTTAAATGATGATTTTTCGGCAGAATTATTTAAAGACTATATCGAAACCATGGATCCGGTTAAGCGTTATTTTTATGAAGATGATATCAAAGATTTTGAAAAGTATAGATTAAATATTGACGATCAATTAAAAGCTTCAGATATCACTTTTTTCAATATAACAAACGAAAGAATGTTAAAGCGTTTTGAGGAAGCTAAAGAAATTTACAAAGAGATTTTATCTAAACCTTTTGATTATTCAATAGATGAAGATTTTGATACCGACCACGAGCAAAAACCTTATGCTAGAAACAAAAGGGAAATGAAAGAGCGCTGGAGACAACAACTTAAGTTTTCAACACTTTCAAATTACGATGATATTTATACACAAGAAAAATTAGCAAAAGAAAACGATGCATCATACATCTCAAAAACTGCTGAACAAATAGATAAAGAAGCCAGAGAATCTACATTAAAATCATTGAATAATTATTTTGAAGATTTTATTGATGACCAAACTCGCGAAGATTGGTTTGCCGTTTATGTAAATACTATTGTTGAAGAATTCGATCCGCACACATATTACTTAGCGCCTCGAAGAAGAGAAGATTTTGACGCTAGAATGTCTGGGAAATTAGAAGGTATTGGGGCGCAATTAAATAAAAGAATGGACTACATTAAAGTTGTAGGGCTTATTTCTGGTGGTCCAGCTTGGAGAGGTCAAGAGCTTGAAGTTGAAGATGTTATTTTAAAAGTAAAACAAGAAGATGAAGAAGCTCCAGTAGATATTGTTGGTATGCGTATTAGTGATGCTATAAAATATATAAAAGGTCCGAAGGGAACCAAAGTGACTCTAACCATAAAAAAAGTAGATGGCACAATAAAAGACATAACCATTACAAGGGATATAGTTGAATTAGGTGAAACTTATGCGAAATCATCATGGGTTGAAAAGAATGGTAAAAAGTTTGGAATAATAAATCTACCAGCATTTTATGTGGATTTTGAAGATTATAAAAATATAAATGCAGCCAAAGATGTAAAGGAAGAAATTGAGCGACTTAAAGCTGAAGGAATGGAAGGGTTAGTCCTCGATTTGCGTAACAATGGCGGTGGTTCTTTACCAGCAGTTGTAGAAATGGCTGGATTATTTATAAAAGACGGACCTATTGTACAGGTGCGTTCAACTGGGCAAGCTAAAAATGTATTGAAAGATACTGATAAATCAATTAGTTGGGATGGACCACTAGTAATTTTAGTTAACGAAATTTCAGCTTCTGCTTCAGAAATTATGGCAGCAGCAATGCAAGATTATAAAAGAGCAGTGATTATTGGTGGCAAGCAAACCTACGGAAAAGGTACGGTGCAACAAGTAATGGATCTTAATAGCATGATAAGAAAGAGTACGAATGATGATTTAGGCGCATTAGCTTTAACAACTCAAAAGTATTACAGAATTAACGGAGGTTCAGTTCAGCTTGAAGGTGTTAAAAGTGATGTGCAAGTACCTGGAAGATTAAGTTTTATTGATGTTGGAGAAAAAGATATGGATGGCGCATTACCTTATGATGAAATTGATGCTGCCGATTTTACACCTTGGGAAAACTACTTTGATTATGATGCAACCATAAGCAAAAGTAAACAGCGTATGAGCAATAATGATCAAATGAAGCTTATTGAAGAAAGCGCAAAATGGGTAAAAACTAAAATTGATGAAACGGTTGTTTCATTAAACTACGATAAGTACAAAGCGAAGTTAGATTTGAATGAAGAAGAATCAAAGCATTTTGATGCCATTTCAAATTACAAAACAAACTTAACTTTTGAATCTCATGCTTATGAAAAAGCATTGTTTGAATCTGATACAACAGACTTGAAAGAAAAACGCGACCGCTGGCATAAAAGCCTTAGTCAAGATATATATATTGAGGAAGCTTTAAATGTATTAGAAGATTTAAAAACGACTTTTCCAATAAAAAAAGTAGCGTCTACAGTTAAAAAATAGGCGAATTCTATATGAGTCATAAATCAAACTCACTAAAACAATTAGCGCTCCAAAAGTTTAAAAAAAACTTTTGGGGCGTTTTTAGTTTCTGGTTTATCGTTTTTGTTGGAGTTATTTCTGTATTTGCTTATGTTTTTGCACCCGATAATTCGCAATATGCCAACCAAATGCATTTGGCTATCCATTCTAAAAGACCAGGGTTTCAAGTAACCATGCTTACTATTCCTTCACAATTAGAAGTGAAGCAAAGTATTTTTGATAAATTATTTTTTGGAAAGAAAAATACAGATACCGAAGTCCCAATTACAGAATACACAATTAAAAATGAAACCCTAATATACACCGAATATGCCTCTGATGGTTTGGAAGGTGTTAAAAAAGAAATACAATTAAATGCTTTTTCTAATAATAATGTATCAAAATATATAAATAAAAAAATCTTTTTGTTTGGTACCGATAAATATGGACGAGATTTATTAAGTCGTGTTTTAGTTGGTGCTAGAATTTCCTTTTTTATTGGTTTTATAGCTGTTTTTATATCATTAATAATCGGCGTTTTTATGGGAAGCGTCGCAGGTTATTTTGGTGGAAAAGTAGATGCTTTAATTATGTGGATTATTAACGTAACATGGTCTATACCAACCTTATTACTAGTTATAGCTATAACCCTTGCTTTAGGTAAAGGGTTTTGGCAAGTATTTATAGCAGTAGGTTTAACCATGTGGGTTGAAGTAGCAAGAGTGGTGCGCGGACAAATAATTAGCACCAAAGAAATGCAATATGTAACTGCCGCCAGAGCTTTAGGTTTTAACGATTATAGAATTATTGCCAAACATATATTACCCAATATAATGGCGCCTGTAATTGTTATATCGGCTGCTAATTTTGCAGCAGCTATTTTAATAGAAAGCGGACTTAGTTTTTTAGGTATTGGCGCGCAGCCACCTATGGCCAGTTGGGGAGCCATGATTAAAGACCATTACAATTATATTATTCTTGGAAAACCTTATTTAGCTATTATACCTGGGCTTTGTATTATGAGTTTAGTTATGGCGTTTATGCTTATTGGAAATGCGCTTAGAGATGCTTTGGATGTGAAGAGTTAACAGGTCTACGAAACTACTCAAGTCTTTTTAGTTTAGAGTAAGCTTTTAATAAATCCCGTTTATTCTATAATTTCGTAATCAATATCTAGTTTTCGCAAAATTCTTAAAGCAGATGCAGAGTTCTTGCCTTCAACCTCAATATCTACAGCATCTCCTTCTAAGAGAATATCCGTAAGTTCATTAGACAAAGATTCACTAATATTTAATGAAATCTCGGCAATACATTTGGCTATCGCTCTTCTATCTGGTCTCTGAGCATCACAAGATAATAAGTTTAATTTCATAATATTATTTTATTAGTGTAAAATAGTATAGTTGAGATAATTAAGAATTTTACTCCCTTTATATACCTGTAAATCTATATGTTTTTAAAACAAAAATATAAATAAGTTAATTAGGATCTAAATTCATATTCCCGTTCAGTTCATCAATATACCCCAAAACATCTTCTTGTCCAACACCATTTGATGATGAGGTTATAAAGTAATTAGGCATATCTTCCCAAGTTTCTAACAGAACATTTTTATAAGCTTCTACATGATTTTCAATGGCTTTAGGTCTTAGCTTATCAGCTTTCGTGAAAATGATTGAAAATGGGATGCCATTTTCACCCAACCACTGCATAAATTCTAAATCTATGGGCTGTGGCTCGTGGCGAATATCAACTAAAACAAAGGCAGTAACCAGTTGCTCTCGGAGTCCAAAATATTGTGTTATAAATTTTTGAAATACTTTTTTTGAGCTTTTTGAAACTCTGGCATAACCATAACCTGGTAAATCTACCAAGTGCCAATTATTATTTATCAGAAAGTGATTAATAAGTTGTGTTTTCCCTGGTCGTCCCGAAGTTTTTGCTAAACTTTTTCTATCCGTTAGCATATTAATTAATGAGGATTTTCCAACGTTACTTCGTCCAATAAAAGCATATTCTGGCAACCTGCTTTTTGGGCATTTAGCAACATCAGAGTTACTTATAACAAATTTGGCAGATTTAATTTTCATAAGGAGAATTTTGTCATTCCCTTGAATAAGAGAATCTCATTAATTGAACTTTAGTTTACCTATTAAAATCTTTAATTATTTTTTAGAATTTAGAATTTAGGATTTTATTTACGAATTTTTAATCAGAAGCCTCTTTTTTGTAACCAAGAATCTAATATGTCATTAAATTCTTTGGGATGCTCCATCATAGCGGCATGCCCACATTTATCTATCCAAAACAATTCAGAATCTGGTAAAAGTTCATTAAATTCTTCAGCAACTTCAGGAGGTGTAACAGTATCATTTTTCCCCCAAATAATACAGGTTGGCAATTTCATTTTTGGCAAGTCGTTAGCCATATTATGCCTAATAGCACTTTTTGCAATAGCCAAAGTTTTTATTAGTTTGTTTCGGTCATTTACGGTTTCGTAAACTTCATCAACTATTTCTTTTGTAGCCACAGCAGGATCATAAAAAACCTCTTGCGCTTTTTTCTTAATAACTTCATAGTCTCCACGTTTCGTATAACCGCCACCCATAGCACTTTCATATAAGCCAGAGCTACCTGTAATTATTAACGCTTTTACCTTTTTTGGGTATAATTTGGTATGGTATAAACCAATGTGTCCGCCAAGTGAATTTCCTAGTAAAATAACCTCGTCAAACCCTTTAAATGCTATAAAATCATGCAAGTATTTCGCAAAACTTTTTACATTAGTTTTTAATAAAGTCATGGTGTAAATAGGAAGCTCAGGAATAATAACTTTATAGCCTTTTGAGCTAAAAAAATCGATAACAGCGTCAAAATTACTTAAACCACCCATCAAACCGTGTAGCACTATAATTGGAGTGCCTTCTCCTGCTTCTATATAACTGTATTTTTTTTCTTTTTTTAAAAGGTGCGTCATTAATCAATAAGTCATGGTGTTGAAAACAAATATAGTTAAATCATTCATATATCAAAGATTTTAATTTATTGAAAAATACTTTATTTAATAAGAGTTTCAAGGTTTTCTTATAAATGAATAACTCCTCTAAAAACAAGAATTTAATTTATGAATAGGTTCAATCAACATTCTTAAAAAGAGCATTTTTAGTTTTTTTAATAAATCGTAGATTCCTTTAAAAATGAATTTTTACCTGCTTTAAAATACCGTTAAAAACTCAAAAAATTAAATATTTATTAACAAAGTGGGGTAAAGTGGTAAAATGTGGTAAAATTTTCAATATATTTGAATCTTAAACGTTTAAACTACAGGAAAAATACTTTTGGACTTATTAACAGGAACATACGAATGCAAAGTGGATGCCAAAGGCAGACTCATGATGCCCGCTGCTATTAAAAAGCAATTGGCTTCGGTATTGCAAGATGGTTTTGTGTTGCGTCGTTCAGTATTTCAAAAATGTTTAGAGTTGTATCCGATGAGTGAATGGCAGGCTTTAATGCAGAAAATGAACACTTTAAACAAGTTTAAAAAGAAGAATAACGATTTTATTCGACGTTTTACTGCGGGTGCTAAAATTGTTGAAGTTGATATTAACGGGCGTTTATTGGTGCCTAAGGATTTAACTGTTTTTGCAAATATTTCAAAAAATATTGTGGTGGCTTCGGCTATTAATATTATTGAGATTTGGGATAAAGATTTATACGAACAAGCTATTGATGACGCTGCAATTGATTTTGCAGATTTAGCTGAAGAAGTAATGGGACAAGATGATGATGACCATGGAATATCATAATCCGGTACTGTTAACTGAAACGGTTGACGGTTTAAACATAAATGAAGATGGTGTTTATGTAGATGTCACTTTTGGTGGTGGTGGACACAGTAAGGAGATATTAAAAAGACTTGGTGAAAAGGGAAAGTTATTTGCTTTCGATCAAGATTTAGACGCTCTTGAAAATACGATTGATGATTCTCGATTTACATTAATAAATGAAAATTTTAGGTTTGTAAAACGCTTTTTACGATTTCATGGTGTAAAAAAAGTAGATGGCATTTTGGCAGATTTTGGGGTATCGTCGCATCAATTTGATGTTGCAGAACGTGGGTTTTCTACCCGTTTTGAAGCAGATTTGGATATGCGAATGAATCAGAAAAATCAATTATCGGCTTTTCATGTGATTAACGAGTATGAAGAAGAGCAATTGAAACAAGTGTTTTTACAATATGGCGAATTACGAGCTGCACCAGCCATGGCGAGATTAATTGTTGAGCATAGAAAAACAGAACCTATTGTAACCAGCGAACAATTAAAAGCTGTGTTAAGAAAATTTTTACCACCACGACATGAGAATAAGGTGTTGGCTCAAATATATCAAGCTATTCGTATTGAGGTGAATCAAGAAATTGAAGCTTTGAAAGAATTTTTACAACAAACGCCCGAATTGTTAAACGATAAAGGGCGATTAAGTTTTATATCCTACCACTCTCTAGAAGACAGGTTGGTAAAGCGTTTTATAAGAAATGGCATGTTTGAAGGAGAGCCAGAACGTGATATGTATGGAAATTTTGAAGTGCCGCTTAAAAAAGTAAACGGTTTAATAGTTCCAAGTAAAGAGGAGGTAAAAATAAATAGTAGAGCCAGAAGCGCAAAGCTACGAATTGCTGAAAAGTTATAATAGGATTTTTAAATCCTTCCCTTTTAAAAGGGAAGGTGGATTTAATTCCCTTAAAAGGAATTAAAGACGGAAGGGTTAATAAAAAAGATTCCTGCCTTCGCAGGAACTGGGGAATGAAGAAAAGCATCTACAACATATTAAAAGGCACTTTTTTGGTGAGTGATGATTCGTTTAAAAATTGGCGATTCATTCTGTTTATATCTGCACTAGCTATAGTAATGATTGCAAGTTCGCATAGTGCCGATAAAAAAGTTCATGATATAGCACGGTTGAGTAATGAAGTAAAAGAAATGCGTTCGGCATTTGTTGATGGTCGGTCAAAACTCATGCGAGTTAAAATGGAATCAGCGATTATAAATAAAATGAAAGAAAAAGGCATTGCGCCCTCATTGGTGCCAGCAAAAAAGATAAAAGTTAAATCATCACAAAATTAAAGCAAGACCTTGGCAGTAAACGAGAGCCGCATATTAAACCGATTGTATTTTTTAGCAGGATGTATGTTCATCTTCGGGCTTGCCGTGTTGTTTAAAATATTTAGTATCCAATATCTTCAAGGTGATAAATACAGAGCTCTAGTTGAAAAACGTGATATACAAAATGTTACCATTCCAGCAAATAGAGGAAATGTATATGCAGATGATGGGAGCTTATTAGCGACCTCTATTCCTAAATATAATATTGCTATTGATGCTGTAATATGCCCAACAAATACGTTTGAAGAGTTTATAAAACCGTTATGCGATTCGCTTTCAAATTACTCAGGTAAATCGTCAAGTTATTATGAAAAATCAATTAGAAAAGCACGTGCTAACAAAAACCAATATCTGCTATTAGCTAAAAATATTAATTACACAGATTATACCCGATTTAGAAATTTCCCATTATTAAAATTAGGCGCAATTCCTGGAGGATTTATAGTTAATCAACAAACAAAACGCGAATTCCCAATGGGCTCTATAGCACAACGTTCTATTGGTTACGAGCGGTTTGATGAAAACGGAAATGTAACAAGAGCAGGAATTGATGGTGCTTTTGGAGAAAAATATTTGAGAGGAACAGATGGGAAACGCTTAAAGCAAAAAATAGGAAAAAATAAATGGAAGCCACTCACAGATTATAATCAAGTTGAACCAAAAGATGGCTACGATGTATATACTACCATTGATGTAAATATTCAAGATATAGCGCACCATTCATTACTTGGTCAGTTAGAATATTATGAAGCAGACCATGGTTGTGTGGTAGTTATGGATGTTAAAACGGGTGAAGTTAAAGCAATTTCAAATTTAGCTAAAACTAGTAAAGGTAATTATTACGAAAAGCGGAATTATGCCGTTTGGGAATCGCATGAACCAGGCTCTACATTTAAAATAATGGCTTTAATGGCAGCTTTGGAAGATAAAGTTATAGATACTGCAACCATTGTAGATACACGAAAAGGATCTAAACGTTTCTATGGGAGAACAATTAGTGATTCTCGCGGGCATGGTAAAATTTCAGCAGCTCGTGCCGTGGAAGTGTCGTCAAATATAGGTTTAGCAACTATTATAGATGAACATTACTCTAAAGAACCAAAAAAGTTTATTGACAGAATTAAGAGTTGGAATTTGCATCAAACACTTGGTGTTTCTATAAAGGGAGAGGGTGAGCCAGTAATACCTGAGCCAGGAGATAAAATATGGAGTAAAAACGCTTTACCATCTATGGCCTATGGTTATAACTTGCAAATGACGCCTTTGCAAACATTAGCTTTTTATAATGCCATTGCTAATGATGGTGAAATGTTAAAGCCAAGGTTTATAAAAGCTGTAAAAGAGTTTGATAAAGAAATTGAGGTTTTTGATAAAACAGTTACAAACAAACAAATTTGTTCAGAGAAAACGTTGAGTGAAATCAAAGACATATTAAAAAATGTAGTGGTTCGAGGTACGGGTTCAAAATTATATTCTCCAGATTTTTCTATGGCAGGAAAAACAGGAACAGCCAGAACCGACTATAGAAATTATGAAGAATGGAAAAAGAATAAAAAGTATATCTCATCATTTGTTGGTTATTTCCCTGCCGAGAATCCTAAATATTCTTGTATCGTGGTTATTCATAAACCGAGTACCGAAAAAGGGTATTATGGCGCCGATGTAACAGGGCCTGTTTTCAAAAGAATTGCTCAAAAAATATTTACTGATACACCTATAGTTGATGAATTGGAGTCGTTAGAAGTTAAAGTGGCTTCTACCGAAAACGAATATGAAAACTATTATGAAAACGCCAAAACCTATAAAACTATTATGCCAAATTTAGTTGGTATGCCAGCTATGGATGCGCTTGCACTTTTAGAAAACATGGATGTGAAAGTGAAAGTGAAATTGAATGGAAATGGATTGGTTAAAGAACAATCTGTAAATAAAAGTACGAAGTTAAAAAATAATCAAACCGTCATTTTAAAAGCATCGTGATCGTATTAAAAGACATATTATATAAAGTCACACTAAACGCTGTTGTTGGTAACACAAGTATAGCTGTAAATACTATTGATTTCGATTCTCGAAATATCAAAAAAAATGATGTTTTTGTGGCTATTCGAGGCAGTGTTGCTGATGGTCATAAATATATTGATATTGCTTTAAATAAAGGGGCAGTCGCTGTTATTTGTGAAAAAATTCCAGAGAATTTAATAGATGATGTTACTTATGTTGAGGTTGATAATTCTAGTAAAGCACTAGCTATTATGGCTTCTAATTTTTATAATATTCCATCAGAAAATTTAAAACTAGTAGGTGTTACTGGTACAAATGGAAAAACTACGGTGGCGAGTTTGTTGTATCAATTATTTAAAAAGGCTGGATATAAAGTAGGGTTGTTGTCAACAGTAAAAATAATGGTTGATAATACAGAGCACAAAGCGACGCACACCACTCCAGATTCTTTGACAATAAATAAGTATTTAAATGAAATGAACGCGGTTGGTGTTGAGTTTTGTTTTATGGAAGTCAGTTCGCATGGTATTCATCAAAATAGAACAGAAGGTTTGCATTTTGAAGGTGGCATTTTTACAAATTTGTCACACGACCATTTAGATTATCATAACACATTTGCAGAATACAGAGATGTTAAGAAATCATTTTTCGATGCATTACCATCAAAAGCATTTGCGCTATCTAATATAGATGATAAGAATGGACTCGTGATGCTTCAAAACACAAAAGCTAAAAAATATACTTACGCTTTAAAAAATTATGCCGATTACAAATCTCAGATTTTAGAAAATCAATTAGGGGGCTTATTACTCAAAATAAATGACAATGAAGTTTGGACAAGATTAATTGGAAATTTTAACGCTTATAATGTTTTAGCCATTTACGCTACTGCTGAATTGTTAGGACTTGAAAAGGTTGAAATACTTCGATTAATAAGTGATTTAGAAAGTGTAAGCGGGCGTTTTCAGTATTTAATTTCAGATGAAAAAATAACGGCTATTGTTGATTATGCACATACACCTGATGCTTTAAAAAATGTATTGGAAACTATTAATAGCATCAGAACCAAAAACGAAGAATTGATTACAGTGGTTGGTTGTGGTGGAGACAGAGATAAAACCAAACGCCCGAAAATGGGACACATCGCAACAGCATTAAGTACGAAAGTGATTTTTACTAGCGATAACCCAAGAAGTGAAAGTCCAGAAACTATACTTGCAGAAATAGAAGCAGGAGTAGAACCTCAAAACTTTAAAAAAGCATTAACCATTGTGGATAGAAAGCAAGCTATTAAAGCAGCTTGCCAAATGGCAAAACCTAACGATATTATTTTAATAGCAGGAAAAGGACACGAAACCTATCAAGAAATTAAAGGCGAACGCTTTGATTTTGATGATTATAAAATAGTGCAAGAATTTTTAAAACAATTACAGAAATAATACGAGATATCACCCTGAGCGCAGTCGAAGGGTTTTAGAAAAGAATAAAGCTTATGTTGTATTACCTATTCGAATATTTAGAAAAACAGTTTCAATTTCCAGGAGCCACACTTTTTGGGTTTATAACCTTTAGAGCTGCTCTAGCAATGATTTTGTCGTTACTTATTTCTACAATTTATGGTAAGCGTATTATCCGTTTTCTTCAGAAAAAGCAAATGGGAGAAACCATTAGAGATTTAGGTTTGGCAGGACAAGCAGAAAAAGCAGGTACTCCAACTATGGGAGGAATCATCATAATTCTAGCAACGTTAATTCCTGTGATATTATTAGCAAAATTAGAAAATATCTATATCATTTTATTGATAATTACCACGCTTTGGATGGGAACTATTGGTTTTATTGATGATTATATTAAGAAATTTAAAAACGATAAAGAAGGTTTAAAAGGGCGTTTTAAAGTTTTAGGGCAGGTTGGATTAGGGTTAATTGTTGGTTTAACATTGTTTTTTAACCAAGACGTTACTATAAAAGAGAAGTTGCCAATTGAACAGCAACAAATTCTTTTAGCAGAAAACCCCAATATATCACCTTCAAAATTATTCAATGAAGAGGCTAAATCAACTAAAACTACTATTCCTTTTGTAAAAGATAATGAGTTTGACTACGCAGATTTAATTACTTGGATAAGCCCAGATTTAGAACAATATGCTTGGGTTATCTTTATTTTAATAGTCATTATTGTTGTTACAGGAGTATCAAATGGAGCAAACCTTACAGATGGTATAGATGGTTTAGCTGCTGGAACTTCTGCTATTATTGTACTAACCTTAGGAATTTTTGCTTGGGTATCTGGTAACATTATTTTTTCAGATTACCTTGACATAATGTATATCCCAAAAGTTGAAGAAATTACTATTTACATCGCAGCATTTGTTGGTGCGCTTATTGGGTTTTTATGGTATAATACTTATCCAGCTCAAGTGTTTATGGGCGACACAGGGAGTTTAACTATTGGTGGTATTATAGCGGTAATTGCTATAGCAGTTCGTAAAGAATGGTTAATTCCATTGTTATGTGGGATTTTTGTAGCAGAGAATTTATCGGTCATTCTTCAAGTAAGTTGGTTTAAGTATACTAGAAATAAATATGGAGAGGGACGGCGCATATTTAAAATGTCACCGCTGCATCACCATTATCAAAAATCTGGATATCATGAAAGTAAAATAGTAACCCGGTTTTGGATTGTTGGAATTCTATTAGCGATTCTTTCAATTGTGACATTGAAAATAAGATAAAAATTCCTGCGAAAGCAGGAATCTATAATATAAAAGAGAATTGAGCAAAGAAGAAAACCAGGAGAGTGAGAAGTCCTTCCTTTTTGGGGAAGGAATAAGGAAGGGGCTTCTTGTCGTTTTAGGAGGAGGAGAAAGC
>JBAQZZ010000013.1:0-12370 GCA_049791475.1 Flavobacteriaceae bacterium
TTTAATACCGCTTCCTATAAAGCGACATTGGCGGGTTGGTTCCACCATCTTATTTACAGTTCACAATGAGGTAATGTTGCCGCTCATTGCTTGCTCGACACACTATGATTAGTGGCGTGGTTTAGCACGGAAGTTAGTAAATATAAATAAATGAAAAGTCAGCGAAGACTCTCGTAAGTGGGCAAAACCAAGCAATTAATTTTATACGGTGGCATTTCGTTATTAATTATACAAATGTTTATTGTTTATCCACCATTTTTTCAATAAGTTGAGATCTAAATACCTTTTATTGTAATTGATGAGGAACTCTGGTTTCTCTATTAATATATTTGATAATTCGTTTTCAGCAAGAGCACTAACAGTAGTATTGCCATAGTCGTCCCCAGGTAAATCTAAACTACGGTCATCACTTACATAATTCATTAATACAGGTATAATTTTAATGGAATGAGATTTACTTAAATCTTGCATTAAGTTTCTAATACCATTAAGATTGTAATATGGATCATAATAAGTGGCAACTACTTTTATTTTTAATTTTGATGTGTTTGTTGGCTTATAATCCATATCATAATATTGGATAGTATGATCTATAACAAGCGAGTCCTCTTTATTGCCAATAAGTTTGTCAATGAAATTCTGTTTGTCTCTTATAGCTTCTTCAATAGGTATATTTTGCTCATTGCAATATGTCCAACTATTTTTTTTAAAAACAATTGCTCCATTTGTAAATTCGGAATCTGTGATATATGGTATTTCATTTAGTTTTTGATGTGAATAAAGAAAACCTTCTAAATATCTATCATCATATATACCATAATAAGCTTTACCATCAATTATAGCAAAAACAGGATTTGAACCCTGTCCTGTTCCTTGATAGGTAGAACCTAAAAGTTGTACTTCTCCATTTTGATTAAGTAAAAAATCTATAACGAAAGGATCATATTTTTCTTTTTTTGAACCTAAAAACGCGGCTTGAATAAGCACTTCTACGGCATTGTCATTATTAAATACGTTTTTTGAAATATGAATGACTTTTGTCTTATCACCTATTATTACTCTTCCTTTAGGTGCAGAATAATAGTTTTCATAATCAATGATTTGTTTTAAAGAAATAGTTGTTTCTTTTTGATTTTGTTGTATTTTGATTTCTTTTTTTTTGACATTTAAATTAAATGTAGCTATTTGCTTTTCAGGCATCATTAAAAATTCGCCAGTATTTTTCATAAGGTTATCTTCTGGTATTTTAATATTATATGTTGTATAATTTGAAACAGTAAAAAGTAAACTGAATAGTAATGATTTCATATTTTACATTTAGTTATTGAATTGAAGTTCTGTTTTTGCAATGAATGCCAATGCAAAAATAAAGTTCCGTTTCAATGAACTTTATTGATTGTTAAACGAAGTTATCTTTTTTTTCTGACAAAGTCAAGTTTATAGATATTCTAAAAATGCATCTCTTGAAACCTCCTCGGCTCCCAAATTTTCCAAATGATTAGTATACACTTGGCAATCTATAAGTTTATAATTCGTGTTTTGAATAAAGGTTATAAAACCAAATTTACTGGCATTACTTTCTTTGGCAAACATACTTTCCCCACAAAAAATACCATTGCCTAAATCGATACCATATAGTCCACCAACTAAATTATTTTCTCGCCAAACTTCAATAGATTTTGCATACCCTAATTCTTGAAGTTTCACATAAGCTTCAATCATGTTTTTAGTTATCCAAGTTCCTGCTTGCCCTCGCCTTTTAACTTTTGCGCATTCCGTTATAACGGTTTTAAAAGCTTTATTTACTGTTACTTTATAATCATTATTTCGTAATACTTGTTTCATGCTTTTTGAAACCTTTAATTTCTTGGGAAATAGCACAAAACGAGGATTTGGAGACCACCACAAAATAGGGCCGTCGTTTTCAAACCACGGAAAAATACCATGTTGGTATGCATATATCAAACGCTGAACTGATAAATCGCCACCAATAGCTAATAAACCGTCTTCATTAGCTTTGTTAACATTTGGAAATTCTATTTTATCTGTTAAATAATCCATATGCTAAATGTAAAAAACCTCAACGTTTAAATAAACATTGAGGTTGAATTTTAAACACCCTTCCGTCTTTTGATTCTTTTAGAAAATCAAAATCCACCTTCCCTTTTTTAGGGAAGGAGTTTTAGTGAGGTATTATTTAAAACGGTAAATCGTCGTGATCGTCTTCATTTAAATCACCAGCTGGCTCAAATGCGTCTGCTGGTGGTACTGGTGGCAAATTATCTGCTCCAGCTTCTTGTGCTAAAGCTTCAATTCTCCAACCTTGAATAGAGTTGAAATATTTGGTTTCACCTTGCGGATTTACCCATTCTCTACCACGTAAATTGATACTTATTTTTACTTGTTGCCCTTCTTTGTAGTTATTTAATAAATCGGTTTTATCTTGAACAAACTCAACCATAATATGCTGAGGGTATTGTTCTTCCGTTGTTACTACAATTTCTCTTTTTCTAAACCCATTACTTCCAAAAGTTTGAGTTTCTCCAATCATTTTTACTCTTCCTTGAACTTCCATTTAATATATATTTATTAGTATTCGTCGTTTTTGATTGCCTCTTTAAGACAATAGTATTTTCCAAGCACTTTCAATATCTCCAAAACTTAAATAATTACGTGCTAGTTTGTGCTTTTCTCTATGTGTTGCCGTTTTTATATTAGGATAACGCCCACCTACTTCTTTCAAAAATAAGGTTACTGTTTCTTCATTGGGCAACGCCTCAATATTTGCTAACATTCCTAAATCGTTTCCTGTTAAAATCATACTGTTTTTAACGTGTTCTGGAAAATTATCAACACCAATTCCTAAAGTAGCTATGGGTTTTGGTATTTCGAAAAAACCTTTTTTTGCTCTACTGTAATAACTACCGCCGGCTCTGGCTACCAAATCTAATTTTTGTTGGTTTATAGATTCATCTTCATTTAAAACATCATCATCTATATGAAATTTAACCACCTCACAAATTATTAAATTCCCTGCACCACCTTCAGTTCCTAATGCAATGATATCATTCACTTTACATTCAAATTGAACAGGTGATTCAGCAACTCGAAACGGTTTTACAATATCCGATTTCAACATCGTTAAACCCGTTTTATCAAATTCATTTACACCTTTAGCGTACTCTGTACTACTCAACGACATTTGATGAACCATATCATAACTCACCATATTAATAACAACTTCTTTGGTTGCTTCAATATTTTCTAAAGTATGCTTTGTAGTATTATCTCTAACTCGACGTGCTGGCGAAAAAATTAATATTGGTGGGTTTGCACTAAACACATTAAAAAAACTATAAGGCGATAAATTAGGATTTCCATCTCTATCAACAGTGCTTGCAAAGGCTATGGGCCTTGGCGCAATTGTGCTTAATAAATAACCATGTAATTTACCGGTTGATAAGCTTTTTGGATCTAATGATGGCATTAAAAGTTTTTATATATGTACAAATGTAACTATTAAGTTGTTCAACTAAAAACCGATTTACTAACAACTTAAACAATAATATTAACAGTTTTACATTATATTACATAATTAATTAAACCAACCATGATTTTAAGCAAAAATAGTAATATAACCAGATGGATTATCATCATAGCATCTTTTGTTATTGTTTCATTAATTTTATGGAAAACCTATGAGTTTTTTCAGCATTTTAAAGATGAAGAACGAACAAAAATGGAGAATTGGTCGTTTGCGCAAAGTGATTTACTAAAAACAGATAATCTGAATGAAAACATAGGGAATTTGCCTTTAAAGGTAATTACAAGTAACAAAACGACCCCCATGATTAATGTAAATGCTGATGGAAGTATTGATTTTAATAATATAGATGATAGTAGAGCTAATGACTCTATTTATATTCAAAAATTAATTGCAAAATTTGAACAAGAAAACAAGCCTATTGAAGTTAAATTTGATGGTAAACTTTTCAGCACCATTTATTACGGCAACTCGCCATTGCTAAACAGATTAAAATATTATCCGCTAGCTTTACTACTTATTGTTTTTCTATTTGGAGCAGTTATTTACTTTTTTTACAGTAGTAATAAAAACGCTATTCAAAATAAATTATGGTCTGGTATGGCTAAAGAAACGGCACATCAAATTGGCACGCCTTTATCCTCACTAATTGGATGGACAGAAATTCTTAAAAGCGAAAACGTAAACCCTGATTATATTGTTGAAATTGAAAAAGATATAGATAGACTGCAAACAATTACAGAGCGGTTTAGCAAAATAGGTTCGGTTCCAACATTAGAAGTTGCAGACATTATTAAAGAAACTGTAAATTCTTATGATTACTTAAAAACGCGCTCATCAAAACTCATTGATTTTGAAATAAAAGTCCCAAATGGTGAAATTCTCGTAAATCTAAATAAACAACTTTATAGTTGGACTATTGAAAATTTAGTAAAAAATGCCATTGATGCTATGAAAGGAAGAGGCAAACTCTTTGTTGAAATCTCACAACTTGAAAACAATGTAAAAATTAGTGTTACAGATACCGGTAAAGGTATTGCTAAAAAAGATTTTAATAGAATTTTTGAACCAGGTTATACCACTAAAAAACGAGGTTGGGGTTTAGGGCTATCTTTAACAAGACGCATTATAGAAGATTTTCACAATGGCAAAATAAAGGTTTTAGAATCTGAAAAAAACAAAGGTACAACCATACAAATTTCACTAAAACGGGCTACTAATTATGCATGATACATTTATTCTGATAAAAGAAGTTGCTCTGAACAATAACTGTCCAGAATGTTTTAGTAAAGAAGGCTTACGTCTAGCTTTTAAGCAACGGTTTATTGAAACTAAGTTTTACAAATCTATTACGGCAGAAGTTAAACATACTATTACATGTAAAACCTGTAATAGCGATATTTATCCTGAACGTTGGACAGAAGATATTGAACGTGTTGTTGAGTATCAGCAAAAAGCTTTTGTTCCCAAAAAAACCTCTACATATTTAAAAAAAGCATCGTGGATTTTAATTGGTATAATTGGAGTAATTCTTATTGCAATTCTGGCAGCTGTATTCTATTCAGAATCATAATTGTGCTTTTATAGCTTCTGCAATGCCTTTAAATTCTTCTACAGAAAGCTTTTGCTTTTCAATAAAACGGGCATCTTGCATAGTATGTAAAGGAATTAAATGCACATGTGCGTGCGGCACTTCTAAACCTATTACAGTAACACCAATGCGTTTACACGGAATTGCCTTTTCAATGGCTATAGCTACTTTTCTTGAAAAATTCATTAATCCATTATATGTAGCTTCATCTAAATCGAAAATTTTATCAACCTCTATTTTAGGAACACAAAGCGTATGCCCTTTAGTATTTGGATTAACATCGAGAAAAGCTAAAAAATGCTCTGTTTCAGCTATTTTATAACACGGAATTTCTCCGTTTACGATTTTAGTGAAAATGGATGCCATAATTTATGTTTTCAGACCTGTCAGGTTTTAAAAACCTGACAGGTCTAATATATTTTTATCTAGTAATTTCTATAATATCAAATTTCATAATGCCATTTGGCACTTGAATTTCAGCAACATCACCAACAGTTTTACCAAGTAAACCTTTTCCAATTGGCGAGTTTACAGAAATTTTACCTGAGGCCAAATCTGCTTCACCATCAGCCACCAAAGTATAGTTCATTTCCATACCATTAGTTTGGTTCTTTATTTTCACTTTAGACAATACTAAAATTTTAGAATTATCCATCTGAGATTCATCAATAACACGTGCGCCAGCCAAGGCATCTTCTAATTTAGCAATACGCATTTCTAGCATACCTTGTGCTTCCTTTGCTGCATCGTATTCTGCATTTTCACTTAAATCACCCTTATCTCTAGCTTCAGCAATAGCTCTTGAAGCTTTTACACGCTCAACATCTTTAAGCTGTTTTAGTTCTTCTCTTAATTTTTTTAATCCTTCAGGTGTATAGTATGATACTTTACTCATAACTTCATCGTTTACTTAATAAAAATATTCCGAACAATCCCGATAGCTATCGGGACAGAATAAAAAAAATCCCGCTTCCACGAGATTGTATAACAAAAGTACAAAAATTAAGTTATCTATTAGTAAATACCTCGAACTCTGTTTGCTTTTTGTTGTAAATTGCGAATGAAATTTTTAGCCTTATGAAATCGTTTTTTGCTCTCTTTTTATTTTTATTGTTTTTTTCTTGTAGTGATAATTCTAATCAGAATGAAAACTGTAGATTTCTTTTAGATTTAGGCATTAATGAAGTAGTTAATTTAAATTTACCTCAATACAGCCAATTGCAATTTGCTGGTAATTCGGTATATCTTTCCAATGCTGGTAATGGCGGAATTATTATAGCCAGTACTGGTGCCGATTTTTATGCTTGGGATGCTGCAGATCCTAATCACGTACCAAGTGCATGTTCAGTACTTACCATTTCTGGGTTAGAGGGCACATGTGGCTGTGACGATAAAAATACTTACAGCCTTGTTACTGGTCAACCTCTAAATAACGGAGCTTTACAATGCGCCCTTAGAAATTATCGGGTTGAAAAAAGTGGAAACACACTTTTAATTTCCAACTAATCCCATACTAAATCCTTCCTAAAGGGAAGGACTTTTTTTAAGGATAGTTTATTCTGAATTAAAACTTTAAAGTAGCACCAACTAAAAAATTTGTTGTTGCTTGGGGGTAATAGCCTGCAAAATATCCTGTGGTTGTTCCTGTTGCACTTAATGAATCCTCAAAATCAAAAGAACCGAAATACCCGTTAGATACATACTTTTGGTTAAAAATATTATTTACCAAACCTGATAAAATGATAGATTTAAAGAGTTTGTTAGGCTTAATTTCATAATTAATATTAAAGTCGTTTACAAAATAACTCTCTAAAATAGATGCTTCATTATCAGTATTTCCCATAAACTGCTCACCAACAAATTTACTTAAAAATGATAGTTGTAATCTTTCAAGAGGATAGAAATTTAAGGTATTACCAATTACTATTTCTGGTGAAAATGAAATATTTGTATTTCCTAAATCTACCAACTCTCCATTTATTGAAGTATTGAAATTTTTGTTTTTATTACTGCTTAGCGCAATATTTGTTGATGTATTAAATAAATTACTAAATCTAATATTGGCATCCACTTCTAACCCTAACCTAAAACTTTCTCCGCTTGTTGCTCTAATAGGGCTTCCAACATCGTCAAGTTCTCCTGTTAAAACCAATTGGTTTCTATAAAACATATAGTATAAGTTTAAACTCAAGCTTATTTTATTTGTATTATATCGCCAGCCTAATTCAATATCGTTTAAAGTCTCATTTTCGGTTATTCCAGCTTGAAAATCGTCACGATTAGGTTCTCTATTTGCCACTGCGAAAGATGCGTAAAAACTATTCACCTCATTATGCTTATAAGTTAAACCCACTTTAGGATTGAAAAAACTAAAATTAGCATCGGTTACAAAATCAACCAAATCTGAACTTAAACCATTCGTTTTATAACTAACAAATCGGCCTTGTAAATCTAGAAATCCAGTAATCTTTTCTGCTAATTTAAATGTTGCTTTAGAAAATACACTGAAATCATTTTTTGTGGCATCGCCTTCATAATAGCGATCTCTAATATTTGTATTTGGAGCTAAATCGCCTCCCCAAATAACTTCTCCAAAATGGTCACCTGAATACGTGTTATATGAAATTCCAGAAATAATTTCTAACATGTTTTTCTTGTAAGTAATATTTGCATTAATTACGTAAAAATTGTTATCTAACCATCTACGAACAATAACATCGGAATCATCTTCAATTAAATTAGCAAAATCGGTTGCCGATTCTTCTGGTTTATATTGCTCAAAATACCCTTTCCCTTTGGTATAGTTTAATCCTAAATTAGTAGACCAATTGTTATCTAAACGCTCATTCCAATGCAGTTGATAATGGTCTTGCCAATAATTATCGGTTTCATTTTCGTAAGTATATGGGTTTTGACGACGGTTTTCTTTTAATTCTTCGGCTGTTAAACCAAACCAAGATTGATAGGTTTGCTCACTATTTCCAAAAGTTAACGCCTTAATTAAAGTATTATCATCTTTATAAACACCTTGAATAAAATACGATTTTAAATCTGTAAATGCGCGATCTACATAGCCATCAGAATCAATTTTAGAGAAGCGTCCAGAAATTTCAAAGTGGTTATTTATTAAGCCTGTACTCATTTTCACCGTATGTTTACGGGTGTTAAAACTTCCAAAACTATTAGAAATCTCCGCATTGGCTTCCTCAGAAGATGCATCGGTTAATAAGTTTAAACTCGCTCCAAAAGCGCCAGAACCATTTGTTGATGTACCAACGCCACGTTGTAATTGTAAACTTTCTGTCGACGATGCAAAATCTCCTAAATTCACCCAAAATGTACCTTGACTTTCAGGATCGTTATAAGGAATTCCGTTAATGGTTACGTTTACTCGTGTAGCATCGGTTCCACGCACTCGAATACCCGTGTATCCAACACCTGCACCAGCATCACTTGTGGTTACAACCGATGGTAAATAGTTAAGCAAAATAGGAATATCTTGCCCTAAATTACGTTTAGCTAGTTCTTGTTTTGAAACGTTTGAATGCGTAATTGGAGAATCGGCATCTACACGTACCGCTTTTACTAAAACTTCTTCAAGTTTTTCTCCCGATAGCCATCGGGATTTTGTTGAATCTTGTTTAACTTGATTTTGTTGTGCGCTTGCACTGACTGATAACACTAAAAGTGTTAAAAAAAGAAAAATGTTTTTCATTACGATTATGATTATAATCGAATAAAAAGAGGTAATTATTCTTTATTGTTAATAATTAGTTTTTGAAGCTATATGCTTCATTTCCTTGAGCTAATCGTGAAAGCCTCTAAATTTGATAATTCTTTGGCACTCACTAAAAATGTCCACTGGACATTTTCTTAACGCTCGGTTCCTAAACAGCATTACCTGTTCTAGGTTCAATGGGTATGATCTCAGCCGATAATAGGCACCCCTTTTATGAGAACGATGCAAAAATAGTTATCAATTGTCAATTATCAATTATCAATTGTCAATTATTTTTAATCAATGTCTGGCTTTTTTCTATTTGCTTTCTTCTCAGATAGATTACGCTTACTTTTTAGTCGTTTTCTAATAACCGATTTTGGGATTTTAGTTTTGATTCGTTTTTTAGGTATAATTAAAGCCCCACCTATTAAACGAAAGAAACGCTTAATACTTATCTCTTTGTTTTTATGCTGACTGCGACTTTCATCACATTGTAAAATAAGAATTCCTTCTTTAGTTAATCTGTTTTGAAGTTTTATTAAAAGGCGTTCTTTTTGACGTTCAGAAAACACTAAAGAATTTGCCAAATCAAATGTCAACTCAATTTTTGATGACACTTTATTTACATGTTGCCCACCACTACCCGAGCTTCTAATGGCTTTAAAATTGAGCTCCTTCGATAAGGCTTCTTTATCATACATTATTGAGCTTGATGAACAGGTTTAAGTAAATCGTTTACCGTTTTTACCGGGTTAAACGTTTCAACAGGTATTTCAACAAAAATAGAATTCCAAAACGCCATACTACCATTCCATAATCCTGGAAGCTCTAGTGCTTGAATATCAGTTCCGTTTTGTGTTTTCATAGTAATAAATGCCGCTTCAGGATCTACGTAATTCATTAAATCAAAGGTTTCACCTTTGTAATTTTTTATACCACAAACTAAATCTGTTGGGTTAAAATGTGTTGCGTTTTTTACGATATCTGCCTGCTTTTCATTATCAATATCTATTTGAGCAAACTCAACAATTTGCAATGAAATTTCGCCAATATAATCTTTTACCCAAAACGGTCCGCCACCAGGTTCACCTTGATTTTTAACCATCCCGCAAGCACGAATAGGTCGGTTTAATTTATCTTTTAAATAGGCCTTCTTTTTATCTGACGACAAATCATCAAATTCATCATTTATATACACATTCATTTTTTTAGATAAAAATGAAGCCATAGCCAACATATCTGCCTCTGAAACTGAAGCACCATCTAATTGATGTAAAAATGAAAATGCTTGCTCCTGCACTTCTAAAAGTACGCCAGCTACTAGTTTTTTATAAACAGAAACTTTTTTATTTCTATCATAAACTACCATATTATCTATGTTTTTTATAAAAACAATATCGTTATCTAAGTCATTTAGGTTTTCTAAAAGTGCACCGTGTCCTGCAGGTCTGAATAGTATAGAACCATCTTCATTTCTATAAATTTCATTATTTGTGGTTAACGCCAAGGTTTCCGTTTCTTCTTTTTGATATGAAAATGACACATTAAACGTAGTATTTGTTTTTGCTTCAAAACTCTTTTTAATCTTTTCTAATTCTGAATTAAAATATTTATGATGTTTTTCTGAAACCGTAAAATGAAGATTCGCTTTTTGGTTTGAAGATGCGTAAAGTGTTGATTCTAATAAGTGTTCTCGAAATGCCGTTACCGAACCATCAGTATATTTATGAAATGGTAAAAGACCTTTCGGGAAAAAACTGTAGTTTAAAGCATCTTCATTCAGCATTGTTTTAACAAATTCTAAAACAACTTCATCTTTGTTTAAATTATCAAAATTTGGATTTAGTTCTTTAGCTTTATTAATAACATTTTCATAAAAAGGAAAATCTTTTAACCCTGAAACAAAGGTGTTAATTAAAGTGTTACCTGTTCTTTCAGCGTAAGCTACAATAGTTTCATTTGGATTATAATTATTTAAAAACTGAAATAAAAACTTGAACATTCTAGATGCAGCACCAGAAGCTGGTACAAATTTCACAATATTTACATCGTTTTGTTTGGATTCGTAAAGCTTAATATAATCTTGAGTTTGTTTATCATTATAACTCGCTATGCCTTTACCAATAGTAGCGGCAGACACTAAATTAGAATAGGACATGCCGTTTTTAATTCGGTTTACTTGCGCAGTAACTTGCTTAAGTGTTATCCCTTTATTTTTTATTTGGTTATTATCGTTTTCTGTAAACATGATGCTTTGGGGTTTAATAGTTTATTAATATGGTTAACAGCCGTTTCTAGGCGCGTTTTTTTATCGCCTTTTAGCAACACGTATGGTCTTTTATGTTTTATTAATTCGTTTTCAAAAGCTTCGAACATTGCCTTGCGTTCTTCTGGTTTATCTCTTAAATCATCTGCTTCCCAAGGTGTATCAATATATGTTAAAAAATATAAATCGTACTTATTTTTCAATGCATATTTTTCAAGAATTGGGTCGCAACTCCCTAAGTAATAAGCTTCTGAATATACTTTGGTTTCCAATAAATCGGTGTCGCAAATTAAAACAGAATTTGTTTTTTGTGCCAACTCGTTTTCTAGTTTCATTTGTCCTTCAGCTATAGGAAGTAAATCTTTTGGTTCGCAAGTTTTTCGCTCGTTATTCCATTTATTTTGAAGATATTCACGTGCATATTCTGGCACCCAAACCGAATTATAATAACGTGCCAACTGACGAGACAACGTTGTTTTTCCAGTAGATTCGGGACCAAATAAAACTACTTTTACGCAGTTTGCAGGTTGTTGTTTATATTTTTTTTCCATGCAATATATGCTTGAATTGCTAATATAGTAAAGATTAAGTATTGTAGTGAAAACATTCCCCAACCTCGATACGCGTATAGTGGTACGGTAATTATATCTGCAAAAATCCAAAGCACCCAATTCTCTATCTTTTTGTTAGCCATAAACCACATTGCAGTAAAAAATACTCCTGAGGTAAATATGTCAATATAATTTGAAGATGTAATTTCTGTTCCATACCATTTATAAACAGTATAAGTAACAATAATTGTTAATACAAACATTCCAAATCCTATTATTTTCTCTTTAGAAGTTGTTCTCGAAATAGGGATTACATGCTTGTTTTCTTTCTTTCTAGACCAGTTCCACCAACCATAAATACTCATTATAGAATAATAAAAATTCATCATCATATCACCCATCAACTCATCTTTCAAAAAAATATATACGGTAATTATAGTGGCTACCAATCCTGTTGGATACACCAAAATATTTTCTCTTTTAGCATAAACTACACTAGCAATTCCAAAAACAAAGGCAATAGCTTCAAGAGTTATTAATGAGGCTTCCCTATTTCTGTAAGGTTCAAGAAAAAACTCAAAAATGGGGTTCATAATCGCTTCTGTTAGTTTTTACAAGCTTCATTGTTAAAACACATATATTTTGATTTTCAAATGATTTTTTAATCTGGTTATTAAGAAAAGGCATCAACTCATCA
>JBAQZZ010000014.1:0-8574 GCA_049791475.1 Flavobacteriaceae bacterium
CTTCAATAGATTTAACATTACTCGCTGATGTGCCTTCCAGAAGCTGCTGGACTTCATTTGAAGACAAATGGACTCTTCTGTCATTTATATAAACAACTGGTGTGGTGTTTTTTATTGTTATAGCACCATCAAAAACCAAAACGCCTGGGGTGTGTTTTAAAACATCTAATACATTTCTATTTGATAACGTAGAATTTTCTACATCAAAAACTATTCGGTCTACTAATCGTTTTACTGTTGGTCTTTTAGCAACAATAGTAACGCCTTCAAGCTCTTCAACTTTATCTTCAAGTACAATTATGCCAATATTTAAGTTTTTAATAATAGTGTATGTTGCTTCAAATTCATCAAATCCTAAATAGCTTATTCTTAATATGTAACTACCCGTTTCTAAATTTTCTAATTTGAAAAAACCAAGTTCATCTGTTGTTGTTCCTTTTAAAAAAGAATCGTTTTCAGCATCATACAAAGTAACATTACTGAAAGGGATAGGAATATTATCATAGTCTTTTACAACACCTTCAATTATAATGTTTTGAGAAATACAAAGCATTGAAAATAAAAATAGACAATAAGAAATTAAATTTTTTAACATACATATAGTGGTTATACAAACTTATAATAATTAATCTAAAAAAGATTACGGTAAAACCACATCTACTAAACTTTTATTTCTTACAAATTTATAAATAGAATAAAGTTTTTATAAACAATAAAAAATTAATTTGTAATTTGATTTTTATTAAACAAATTATCCATGTCTAAATCGTTATCACCTTTTACGAAACAACAACTTTTACCACAAGAAGAAACTCTTGAAATTTATAAACGAAAAGGTGAACTTTATATTGGTATTCCAAAAGAAACGGCTTACCAAGAAAAACGTGTTTGCTTAACACCAGACGCAGTTTCGGCATTAGTTAGTAATGGGCATAAAGTCCTTCTAGAATCTGGCGCTGGTGAAGGCGCGCGTTTCAGTGATAAAGATTACAGTGAAGCTGGAGCTGAAATTACTAAAGATACCGCTAAAGTTTTTGCGTGCCCGATGGTGCTTAAAGTAGAACCACCTACTATGGAGCAAATAAAAATGCTTAACCCGCAAGCTATTTTAATTTCTGCCATTCAAATAAAAACTCAGACTAAAAAATACTTTGAAGCTTTAGCATCAAAACGCATCACTGCCTTAGCTTTCGAATTTATTAGAGATGCAGATGGCACTTATCCTGCTGTTAGATCTTTAAGTGAAATTGCAGGAACAGCTTCTGTATTAATTGCATCAGAATTATTATCAGATAATAAAGATGGTAACGGACTCATGTTTGGAAATATAAGCGGGGTGCCACCTATAGAAGTTGTAATTCTAGGAGCTGGAACTGTTGGGGAATTTGCTGCACGAAGCTCAATGGGCTTAGGCGCTAACGTGAAAGTGTTTGATAATTCTATAACCAAACTAAGACGGATTCAAAGAAATTTAGGCAGGCCTTTTTTTACTTCAACCATACAACCAAAAAACCTAACCAAAGCTTTAAGACGCTGCGATGTGGTTATTGGTGCCGTTAGAGGTACTAATAGATCACCCATTATAGTTTCTGAGGCTATGGTACAAAATATGAAAAAAGGATCTATAATTATAGATGTTAGCATCGATATGGGTGGTTGTTTTGAAACTAGTGAAGTAACTACACACAAACAACCAACGTTTAGAAAACATGATGTTATTCATTATTGTGTCCCAAATATTCCTGCGAGATACTCGCGTACCGCATCGGTTTCAATTAGTAATATTTTTACGCCTTACTTATTAAAAATTGCTGAAGATGGCGGTATAGAAAATTCTCTAAGATTTGATAGAGGTTTGAAAAATGGATTGTACTTTTACCACGGTATTTTAACAAGCAAACCTGTTGGCGAATGGTTTGATTTAAAATACAGTGACATTAACCTTCTTATATTTTAAATAAAACACCTCAAATAAATTTTTATGACATTAATACAACGCATCGGCTATTATTTAGGCGGTTTTTCTATCGGTTTAATAGTTTTAGCTTTCTTTTTAAATGGAAAAAAAGCATCTTGTAGTTATGGACCAGAAGCTCGAGTTTTAAAAAACATAAACACTAAAAAAATTATATTTAGTGATTATGTTGATTCACAAATTGATAATAGAGTTATTGATTCAGCGGAAATAAGAACTATTTTAAAAATGGGTGATATTAACTTTTCTGAAAGTAATACAAGGCAAAAACCCTGTGGCATTTATATTGTGGAAGGCGATTATAATGATGATAATCTTATTTTAACCGTTGAAAATTGCGATAGTATTGCGACTATAACACATTTGAAAATTGAAAAATAATTAGGTTTAGAATCAATTTATAGTTCTTTTCTACGTTTTTTCTCTTTACTTAAAAGTGTTAATTCTCTGCCTGTTTGCCCAGCAACCGATGTGTTTTCTTCAGCTCTTCTAATTAAATATGGCATCACATCTTTTACAGGTCCAAAAGGCATATACTTTGCTACATTATAGCCTTTATCAGCTAAGTTATAACTTATATGATCGCTCATACCATATAATTGCCCAAACCAAACGCGTTTATCACTATTTTTAATGTCTTTTTCGGTCATTAATTGCATTAACAAATAAGAACTTTCCTCATTGTGAGTTCCTGCAAATAAAGATATCTCATCTAAATTATCAAGCATGTAGACTAGTGCATTATTAAAATTTTCATCTGTGGCTAATTTATTCTTACAAATAGGCGATACATAGCCTTTATCCTCTGCCCTATCATTTTCTTTTTCCATGTAAGCACCTCTTACTAATTTAAAACCCAAATAGTAGTTTTCGTTTTTTGCTTTTTTATGTTGTGCTTTTAAAAAATCTAATCGGTCATGCCTATACATCTGTAATGTATTATACACAATAGGTTTTTCGGTGTTATAGTTTAGCATCATATTGGTAACGATATCATCTGCTGCTTTTTGCATCCAACTTTCTTCAGCGTCAATTAAAACAGCAACATCATTTTTTTTTGCCGTTTTACAAATAGTATCAAATCTACCTAGTATTTTATTCCATTCTTTTTGTTCATTTTCAGACAGTGTTTCGCCATTACTCATTTTAACATAAAGGCTAAAACGCCCTAAACCACTTGGTTTAAATACAGCTATAGGAATAGCATCTATATTTTTAGCAAAGTCGATAATTTTAAGAACTTTTTGCATTGCAGAATCAAATTCGTTCTCATTCTCTTTACCTTCAACTGAATAATCTAATACAGAACTTACACCTTTTTCATACATTCTATCTATAACAGGCAAACAATCTTCCTCGTTAATTCCGCCGCAAAAATGATCAAAAACGGTTGATCGAATAAGTCCTTCTATAGGTAAATGTGCTTTAATCGCAAAATTTGTAGCCGCAGTTCCTATTTTTACTAATGGCTCAATAGATATCATTTTAAATAAAAAATAAGCGCGTTCTAATTCAGAATCACTTTTTAAAGAAAAAGCGATTTCAGTATTATCAAATATTCGATTTGTAGACATTCAAAATAATTTGTACAAATATAATTATAGCTAAGTTATCATTTTATATAAAATCTCCTTAATTTGCTAGCCTTAAAAAACATAAATTATTTATGAATTCTATAAGTACTAGTAATTGCACTATTCATTTTAATGCTGCATCTTATCTAGCAGTAAATAAACATATTAAAGAGAAAAATTTTTCTAAAATATTTATTTTAGTTGATGAAAATACACTAGAAAATTGTTTACCAAGTTTTTTAGAAAAACTTGAGACTAATATAACTATTGAAATAATTGAAATAGAAGCTGGCGAAATAAACAAAACTATTGATACTTGTGTTGGGGTTTGGAATACGCTTTCTGACTTGGATGCAGATAGAAAAAGTTTATTAATAAATATTGGCGGTGGCGTAATAACTGATTTAGGTGGCTTTGTAGCTTGCACTTTTAGACGTGGTATTTCTTATATTAATGTGCCAACTTCATTACTATCTATGGTTGATGCGTCTGTTGGTGGTAAAACAGGAGTAGATTTAGGGCATTTAAAAAATCAAATTGGTGTTATTAGTAATCCTAATTTAGTGCTCATAGATACTGCTTTTTTAGATACTTTACCACAAAACCAAATGCGCTCGGGACTTGCAGAAATGCTTAAACACGGATTAATAACTGGTGATCATTATTGGAATAACTTTTTGGATTTATCTAAATTATCATTAAATGATTTAGATACATTAATTTATGAATCTGTAATAATTAAAAAGAATGTTGTTGAAGAGGATCCCTTTGAAAATGGACTTCGAAAAACGTTGAATTTTGGACATACGCTTGGTCATGCTATTGAATCGTATTTTTTAAGTAATCCAAATAAAACGACGTTACTACATGGTGAGGCAATTGCTGTGGGAATGATTTTAGCCTGTTATATATCGACAGTATTAGTTGGTTTTCCGAAAGAAACGACTCTAAATATAAAAGATTTATTTATTAATTATTACGGAAAAGTAACGATTGAAGAAAGTGAGTATGCTACTATTATTGAATTACTTAAATACGACAAAAAGAACCATCATGGAAACATCAATTTTGTTTTACTAGAATCTATCGGTAAACCAAAAATTGATTGTTTAGTTGATGATAAAATAATAGTTGATTCTTTTGAGTTTTACAAAGAATAGCTAAAAAAATTAATTACGTGTTACAAATATAAGTGCTGTAGTTAGTATAAATGATGTGATAGATATAATAGTACCTATTCTAACATCTCCTGAAGCAGCACTCACTCCTGAATTATTAGGTTCAACGTAGACATAATCATTTTGTGTTAAGTAAAACACTGGAGAATTAAAAATTTCTTTACTTGTTATATCAACACGAGAGTAGGTTTTTGTGCCGTTAAAATCTCTTATAATTAATATATTATCTCTTCTCCCTTTAATATTTAAGCCTCCTGCCATAGCAAGTGCTTCAAGAATAGACATGCGTTCTCCAGTAACTGGATAAACGCCCGGTGCACCAACAGCGCCCTCAATTGTTACTCGGTAATTTAAAAGTCTAATTATTATTACAGGGTCTCTTAATAAATTACCTTCTTCAAATTTTTTCTTAAATAACTTTTTTGCTTCTTCAACTGTTAACCCAAGCAATTTAACTTTACCTAATACAGGAAAGTCAATATTTCCTTCTACATCTATCAAATAATCAATCGCCCGCCCCTGGCCTCCTGGAGCTACAGGGTTATATGGAACTGCAGCTAATGGGTCCAATGTAGTAACAACAATAGTTATTATATCTCCAACCTTTAATTTAGCAGTAAAAGTATCTACATCTACAATAGTTTCAAAATCTTTAGCATTTTGAAAATAAACTATATCTTTTTTGGAAACACAAGATGATATAAAAACACTAATTATTAGAATTATAACTATTTTTTTAAGTTTGAATTTAGGTATATTCATTTTTTATTTTTTTGATATGGGCACAGTAATAGAAATGTAAATATCATTTAAGACTACTTAATGTTCAAAAATATTCTTTCAATTACCAAATACAACTATAATCTACATATATTTTTTTATCAAACACAAAAAAAGCCCTTTAAATAAAGAGCTTTTAGAATTTCTACATTAATATCACTTTTATAAATCGTTAAATATAGAATGCATCAAACGCTTTTTATCATTGATACTTTCTTCTAAAGAAATCATTGTTTCTGTTCTATAAACACCTTCTATGTCATCTAACATAAAAATAACTTCTTTTGCATGCTCGGTACTTCTAGCTCTTATTTTACAAAAAATATTGAATTTACCCGTAGTTATATGTGCAACAGTTGCGTATGGTATTTCATTTATACGCGCTAAAACAAACTTAGTTTGCGATGTGTTATTTAAGTATACACCAACGTAAGCAATAAATGAATAGCCTAATTTTTTGTAATCTAAAGTTAAAGAAGATCCTCTTATAATTCCAGCTTCTTCCATTTTCTTTACACGTACATGCACTGTACCTGCTGATATTAAGAGTTTTTTTGCAATATCGGTGAACGGTATTCTTGTGTTATCAATTAACATGTCAAGAATTTGATGATCAATTTCGTCTAATTTAATTTTCCCCATAATTAACTTTTCTTAAATATAAAGCGAAATTAATACATTTTCACTAATAATTACGCATTATCAATGTAGTTTATTTGATTAATAATGATATTTTTTCATTATTCAATATTACGAAAACGTTTTCGTAATCAACTTGTATTAACTGTCCTGAAGCTCCAAATACCTCTAAACCTTTCGCATCATATTCTATATGTCCGTAAAAACCCTTTAAATTATCAATTACTAAAACTTTAGGAATAAACTCAATTTTATTATCAACTAATTTTTCTTGATACTGAATACCAATATCATTTAAATCATCTCTTGACGCCTCAACCTTTGTGTTTCTAATAATAATATCATAAAAACATGTTCCGTTTTCTGGTATTTCAAAATATTTTTTATAGTTTTTCCCAGTAATTTCAATATTTGCGATGTAATTTAATGAGCTTAAGTATGAAATATAAATTAGCTCTCTGGCAAATTCGCGTTCATAATCTAATTTATAATGTCCAGCTTCAAACAAAATAGTTGGTATATTTTCACTTTGAAACGTATCGCCAATACAGTTTAAATTAAAAGCATCATCATAAACGCCTACTTGGTTTGGTATAATATCTTGTAAGGTTTTGTTCATAACCCCAATAACTTCCATGGCTATCTTTCTATTGGGTGTTATGGCACACACTTCATCTTGAGCCGGTGCTAAAAATGATATAGTTGCAGGCTTATTTGTATTTCCGGCACTAAAAATAGTACGTTGCCCATGCAAATTATAACAAAAGTGAGGCTTAAAATTATTAAAAACTGTTCTAAGAATTTTACTCTCAGGTTGAGATAAATTTTGTGCATCTCTGTTTAAATCAACTTCATTGGCATTTATGCGAGTATATGCTTTAGCGCCATCTGGATTTAAAATAGGTATGATATATAAAGAACAGGCTTCCAAAATTGATTCTAAATCAGAATTCTTATCCAAAAGCGTATTTAATAAATCGAAAATAGCCTTTGTTGTGGTTGACTCATTTCCGTGCATTTGAGACCACATTAAAATACGCTTATCTCCGCGACCAATTTTTATACCATAAATAGAATCACCTAAAACAGATTTCCCAATGGTTTCAACAACTAATTTATCCTTCAACTTTCCCATCAAAGGCGTGATGTGATTATTAGTAATATATCTACCAAAAAGCGTACTTTCTTTATGCTTTAAAAACAACGATTGAATTTGCTCTAATGTCATTAATATTATTTAAGATACAAATGTAAACAATTACTATTTTACAAATGTAAACAGCTGAATCGCATCATTTTGTCTACATAAGTATACAACATTGCCAGCTAATTTGGTGAATAAAATAACAAAAAATATTTTATGTTTTAATTATTTGTTTTTCATATTATTATACTTAATTATATAAAGTTAAACTTTATATAAACATTAAGTTTTAACATGTTTTATATGATTGTAATCAACAAAATTGTTACATTTGTGTAAATAAAGTCAAGTATTTATAATTCACAATGATAAACACCGAAGAATTTATAAAACGCCTTCAAAAAATAATTGATTACTACGGTGAATCGGCTTCATCTTTTGCTGAAAAAGTTGGTGTACAGCGCTCTAGTATTTCACATATTTTATCTGGTAGAAATAAGCCTAGTTTAGACTTTATTTTAAAAATACTTTCTACTTTTCCAGAAGTAGAATTATACTGGCTGCTAAATGGTAAAGGTGAATTTCCCACTTCGAAGAAATTAGATGATAAAAAAAATGAGTTCCCTTCTACTATCTCTAAAACTGAAATTCAAGTAAATCAAGAACTTGACAATGATAAATCTATAGAGCGTATCGTTATATTTTATTCTGACGGAAGTTTTAAGAATTTCCAGAACTAAAACATTTGTTTAGTAAATTTGTAGCCTAAATATATGTTATGAAATTAAGTGGCTTCATCTTATTATTACTTTTAACTAGTTGCTACGAAACCGCACGTAACTGTAAAGATTTTAAAACAGGTGAATTTTATAGTGAAGTAGTTATAAACGACAAATTATTTAAATCAGAATTTAAAAGGGCTGAGAATTTACAAATTGAAGTCTATAATAACAAAACAGATTCTTCTCAATTACGATGGATAAATGACTGCGAAGTTATTTTTAAAACCATAAACCCAAAGAATATGGCGGAACAAAAAGACATTCATCTTAAAATTTTAACCACCACAGATTCATCATACACTTACGAATACTCGTATGTTGGTGAAACAAGAAAACAAAAAGGGATTGCTTACAAAATGAAATAAACACTAATCCAAAGGATACAAAAACGATTCTACTAAATTAAATTTAAGCTCTTTATCTTCTGTAATTTCATAAGTTAAAAAAATCTCTCCCCAAAACTCACCGTCCGAAAAATCGGCTATAATCCATTTGTGGTTTA
>JBAQZZ010000015.1:0-20518 GCA_049791475.1 Flavobacteriaceae bacterium
TGTTCTTGGTAGAATTTATGTTGCTCACGAAGGTATAAATGGGCAGTTATCACTTCCTGCCGATCGTTTCAATGCATTTAAAACGCATTTAGATACCATCAGTTTTTTAAATGGTATCCGTTTAATTATTGCTGTAGAACAAGATAACATGTCCTTTTTAAAGTTAAAAGTAAAAGTGCGAGATAAAATTGTTGCCGATGGTTTAAACGATACCTCTTTTGATGTTACAAACAAAGGCATTCATGTTGATGCCGAAAAGTTTAATGAACTTATTGAAGATGAAAAAACCGTTTTGGTTGATATGCGAAACCACTACGAAAGCGAGATTGGGCATTTTAAAAATGCCGTAACGCCTGATGTTGATACTTTTAGAGAATCCTTAGATATTATTGAAGATGATTTAAAAGCGCACAAGGAAGATAAAAATTTGGTTATGTATTGCACAGGTGGTATTCGTTGCGAAAAAGCTAGTGCATATTTTAAACATAAAGGATTTAAAAACGTGTACCAGTTGGAAGGTGGCATTATTGAATATACCCGACAAATAAAAGCTCAAAGCCTTGAGAATAAATTTATAGGAAAGAACTTTGTATTTGATGAACGACGTGCCGAAAAAATTAGCGAAGACATCATTGCAAAATGCCACCAATGTGGTGCGCCAGCAGATATTCACACCAATTGTGCTAATGATGCTTGCCACTTGCTTTTCATTCAATGTGAACATTGTAAAGAAGCCATGAACAATTGTTGCTCAACAAATTGTAAAGACATACACGCTCTACCTTTTGAAGAACAAAAAGAACTCCGCAAAGGCCAAGGAAATAGTAACGATATTTTCAAAAAAGGACGTGCAGACTACTTGCCGTATAAAAAAGATTTGAGAAATATTTTTGAGGTATTTAAGAAAAAGGAGATTTAAAAAGATTACTAAAAATCTTCCTTTTTAAGTCAGCATAATAATCTTATCTTTACATCGATAAGATTTTTGAAGCTCGTTTTCAAAACGCTACTTATCTCCTTATTCTCATGAAAATGAGGATTTAAAAATATTTATTAACCTTCTTCCGTTAAAATTTTAGTTTTAATCGGAATCAATATATACAAAATATGGCTTGCGCAAGTTGCTCAACTAAAGACGGCTCACCAAAAGGCTGCAAAAATAATGGTACTTGTGGTACAGATAGTTGTAATAAGCTAACCGTTTTCGATTGGTTAGCAAACATGTCGCTTCCCAACGGAGAAAAGCCTTTTAATTGGGTTGAAGTTCGATATAAAAACGGTAGAAAAGAATACTACCATAACACTGAAAATTTAACATTAAGTATTGGCGATATTGTAGCTACACAAGCGCAATCTGGTCATGATATTGGTATGGTAACCCTTACTGGGGAATTGGTACGCGTGCAAATGAAACGCAAAAACATTTCAGAAAAACCAGAAGATGTTTTAAAAATATACAGAAAAGCAAGTCAGAAAGATATAGACATTTGGCAAACAGCACGCGATAAAGAAGACCCTATGAAGGTTAAAGCGAGACAATTTGCTATCGATTTAAGACTTCAAATGAAGATCTCTGATATCGAATTTCAAGGCGACGCCAGTAAAGCAACTTTCTATTACACAGCCGAAGAACGCGTTGATTTTCGTGAGCTTATAAAAGTATTTGCTCGTGAGTTTAGAACACGTATTGAAATGAAACAAGTTGGGTTTCGTCAAGAAGCTGCAAGACTTGGCGGCATTGGTTCTTGTGGGCGTGAGTTGTGTTGTTCTACTTGGTTAACAGATTTTCGTTCGGTAAGTACTTCAGCTGCACGTTACCAACAGCTATCTTTAAATCCTCAAAAATTAGCTGGTCAATGTGGAAAACTGAAATGCTGTTTGAATTACGAGTTAGATTCCTATTTAGATGCGCTTAAAAGCTTCCCTAAAACAGACGTTAAACTTAAAACTGAAAAGGGAACAGCGGTCTGCCAAAAAACAGATATTTTTAAAGGCCACATGTGGTATGCTTACGAAGGCGAGTGGATGAATTGGCATAAAATAACTACAGCCCAAGCCAATGAAATTATTGATGCTAACAAAAAAAATGTAAAAATTGCGAGTCTTGAAGAATTCGCTTTAGACCTTGTAGAAGATACTAAAACAGAGTTTGAAAACGTTGTAGGGCAAGATAGTTTAACTCGCTTTGATAGTCCAAAACGTAATAATAAACGTAGAAATAATAAAAGAAAAGGAAGTCAGGGAAATAGAAATAAGGCATCAAAAAACACTAATGCAAATTCAAAAAACAACCCAAACCAAAACAATAGAAATAAAAACAATAAAAGAAAGCCAAAACCTCAAAACAGTAAAAATGCTGCGAAATAATTTAGTATTGTTTTTTCTAATGGTTTCTTTTTTGGTTGTGTCTTGCGATTCAAATCAGGTTTTCGATGTCTACAAATCGGTTCCAGATTCATGGCATAAAGATGAAATTATTACTTTTAAAGTAAATCCGCCAGATTCAATAAACAACTATAATTTATTTTTAAACTTAAGAAACACAAATGCTTACAAATACAATAATTTATTTTTAATTGTTGAAATGGTTTATCCTCATGGTAAAACTATAAAAGATACTCTAGAATATAAAATGGCAGATCCCACAGGAAAACTTTTAGGAACTGGACTAACCGATGTAAAAGAAAACAAATTGTGGTATAAAGGGCATGAAGCGCCTTTTATTTTTGAAGAAACTGGCGAGTATACCGTAAATATACAGCAGGCTATGCGGGAAAATGGAAAAGTAAATGGCGTTGTAGAACTTGAAGGCATTACCGATATTGGTTTTAGAATAGAAAACCCAATTAAATAGATTAGATAACTTTAAATACTTAAGGCGTTTACAACTTAAGACACTTAAAAATGGCAAAAACAAAAAAAGAAACAAATACAGTTCAAGATTTTTCTAAATATATCCGTTGGTTTTGGATGTTGTTTTTGGGCGGTATACTTTCTGTTATTCTTATATTTTTACTAGCTTCTTGGGGCGTATTTGGCGAACTTCCAGATTACACAGTATTAGAAAACCCTAAAACAAATTTAGCCGCTGAAATTATTTCATCAGATTCTAAAACTATTGGTAAGTTTTATTTAAACGATAATAGAACACCAGTAAGTTTTGATCAACTTCCAGACCATTTAGTTGACGCTTTAATTGCAACTGAGGATGCTCGTTTTCATAGCCATTCAGGTATTGATGCAAGAGGAACGCTTCGAGCTATTTTTAAGTTGGGTAGCGGAGGTGGAGCAAGCACAATTTCACAACAATTAGCAAAACAACTTTTTACAAAACAAGTTTCAAGCAGTAAATTTCAGCGTGCGTTTCAAAAAGTAAAAGAATGGATTATTGCTATTAAATTAGAGCGTCAATACACCAAAGAAGAAATTATAGCACAATACTTTAATATCTACGATTTTTTAAATAATGCAGATGGTATTCGTAGTGCTGCAAGAATTTATTTTGGAAAAGAACCTAAAGATCTAGATTTAAAAGAATCGGCGATGTTGGTTGGGATGTTCAAAAATTCCGCACTTTATAACCCAAGACGAAATCCTGAGGGCGTTAAAAATAGACGAAATGTAGTATTGGCTCAAATGTATAAATATGATTATATAGATGAAAAACTAAAAGATTCGCTTCAAAAAACCGACTTAGATTTAAATTATTCTCCAGAGTCACATCGAGAAGGTATGGCCACTTATTTTAGAGGCTATTTGGATAGTTTTATGAAAGATTGGATAAAAGATAATCCAAAACCAGACGGTACTAAATGGAATTTATATAACGACGGATTAAAGATTTATACCACCATTGATTCTCGTATGCAGCAATATGCCGAAGATGCTGTACAACAACACATGCCAAGGTTACAAGCAGAGTTTTTTCATCAAAATACTCCAAAACGTAATCCAACAGCACCGTTTTTAGAGTTAGAGCAATCAGAAATTAGGGATTTATTAAACCGTTCTATGAAACAATCAGAGCGTTGGAGAAAAATGAAATACGATTTAAAAAAATCTGATAAAGAAATTATAGCGTCTTTTGATAAACCAATACAAATGACTGTTTTTGCTTGGAAAGATGGTAAAGCCTCAGAGGTAGATACTATTATGAAACCGATGGATTCTATGCGGTATTATAAATCGTTTTTACGTACAGGAATGATGTCCATGGATCCACAAACTGGTCATGTTAAAGCGTGGGTTGGTGGTATTAATTACAGGCATTTTCAATATGATATGGTAAAACAAGGAAAACGTCAAGTAGGTTCAACGTTTAAGCCATTTGTTTACGCTACAGCCATAGACCAATTGCATTACTCGCCGTGTGATATATTTCCTGATACCCCTTTTTGTATTGAAGCTAATAAGTTTGGAAATCCAGAAGAATGGTGCCCTCAAAATTCTAATGGTGAAAATGATTATGGTGGTACAAGGACTTTAAAAAATGCATTAGCTAATTCGGTAAATACCACAACAGCAAGATTAATAGATAAAGTAGGGCCACAACCCGTAGTGGATTTGGCAAAAAGGTTAGGAATAGAATCTGAAATACTAGCAGTACCTGCTATAGCTCTAGGCGTATCAGAGATAAGTGTTTACGAAATGGTTGGTGCCTATTCAGCTTTTGCAAACCAAGGCGTTTATACCAAACCAGTAATGGTTACAACCATACAAGATAAAAACGGTACTATTCTATATCAGTTTAAACCAGAAACAAGAGATGTAATAAGTGAAGAAACTGCCTATGTAACTGTAAAATTAATGGAAGGCGTTACTCAAATGGGATCAGGTGTAAGACTAAGAGGCAAAGGAGCAGATTCTTATAGAGCGGATTACCGAGAAATTGTTACAGGTTACCCTTATGAATTTACAAACCCAATAGCAGGAAAAACAGGAACCACACAAAACCAAAGTGACGGATGGTTTATGGGTATGGTGCCAAATTTAGTTACCGGTGTTTGGGTTGGTGGCGAAGAAAGAGCGGTACATTTTTCTAGTATTACTTACGGACAGGGAGCTGCTATGGCTTTACCTATTTGGGGTGTTTATATGAAGAGCTGTTATGCTGATGAAACGCTGAATATTTCAAAGGAAGAGTTTGAAGCACCAACAGAATTGTCTATTAATGTTGATTGTTCTGAAGTTTTAGAAACTAATACTGATGACACAACTAATGAAACACCCGACGATTTAGATTTTTAAAACTAAAAAATAGAATTCTATATTTAAACCATCTTTTAAAGGATGGTTTTTTATTTGTTATTATATTCTTCGTAAATTTATAAGGATAAAAATAAATTATAATGATTAATAAAAAAGTTGCAAATGTTAAAGAAGCACTCAATGGCGTTTCAGACAACATGACCTTTATGCTCGGTGGATTTGGCCTTAGTGGCATTCCAGAAAATGCGATAGCAGAATTGGTTAAACTTGGTGTAAAAAACCTAACCTGTATCTCTAATAATGCTGGAGTTGATGATTTTGGGCTGGGATTATTACTTCAAAAAAAGCAAATCAAGAAAATGATTTCGTCCTATGTGGGCGAGAATGATGAATTTGAACGCCAAATGCTTTCAGGGGAATTAGATGTAGAACTTATTCCACAAGGTACTTTGGCAGAGCGTTGTCGGGCAGCACAAGCTGGTTTCCCAGCAATTTATACACCCGCAGGTTACGGAACTGAAGTTGCTGAAGGCAAAGAAACCAGAGAATTTGATAGTAAAATGTATGTTTTAGAACATGCCTTTAAAGCAGATTTTGCTTTTGTAAAAGCATGGAAAGGTGATGCAGCTGGAAATTTACTGTTTAAAGGTACTGCCAGAAATTTTAATCCGAATATGTGTGGTGCAGCAAAAATTACGGTAGCTGAGGTTGAAGAAATGGTTCCACTAGGTGAGTTAGATCCGAACCAAATTCATATTCCTGGGATATTTGTACAACGCATTTTTCAAGGTAAAGTTTACGAAAAACGAATTGAACAACGAACTGTGAGACAGAGAAGTTAAAAAGTTATAAGTGCCTAAAATGCTCTTAAGTTAACAAAGCGTTTGAGTGGTCAACTTATAACTTTAAATACTTAATAACTTATAACTTAGAGAAATGTTAGATAAAAACGGAATAGCAAAACGCATTGCAAAAGAAGTTCAAGACGGCTACTATGTAAATTTAGGAATAGGCATTCCAACCTTAGTTGCAAATTATGTTCGTAACGATATTGAAGTAGAATTTCAAAGTGAAAATGGTGTTTTAGGAATGGGACCTTTTCCTTTTGAAGGCGAAGAAGATGCCGATGTTATTAACGCAGGTAAACAAACTATTACTACATTGCCAGGAGCTAGTTTTTTTGATTCGGCAATGAGTTTCTCAATGATTCGTGGGAAACACGTAGATTTAACGATTTTAGGCGCTATGGAAGTCTCTGAAAGCGGTGACATAGCCAATTGGAAAATCCCAGGAAAAATGGTAAAAGGTATGGGAGGTGCTATGGATTTAGTAGCTAGTGCCGAAAATATAATTGTTGCTATGATGCATACCAATAAAGCTGGAGAATCTAAATTATTGAAACAATGCTCATTACCACTTACTGGTGTAGGTTGTGTAAAAAAAATAGTGACAAATCTGGCTGTTATTGAAGTTACAGAAAAAGGATTTAAGCTTTTAGAACGTGCTCCAGGTATTTCGGTTGAAGCCATTAAAAAAGCCACAGAAGGGGCGCTTATTATTGAAGGCGATATTCCAGAAATGAACATTTAGAATAGTAAACATTTAGAATTAAATCGATGAAGTGTTAAATTAAAACGCATTTCATCGATTTTTTATGTTTTTAATCTGATTTATCCAAAAATGTATTCTATATTAGCAGTCCCTAAAATAACCAAATAATTATAAATTAACCCAAATCTACCGTAAACTTTAATACTTATGAATCTTGCAACAAATCTACCTGAACTACCTACAAATGACGAAAGCAAATTCAAAGAAACTTTAAAACAAAATTTACAGTTTTTTAAAAGCTTAGTTTATTTAACTAAAAAAATATTTATGTTTTAAATTATTACATAATATTTTTAAGATTTAGAACCTGTGTATCAATGAAACACAGGTTTTTTTATTGTTTTAATACGAATCTTGAAAGTATAAATTTATCTCTGTGTAGTTACTTTTATTTAGACTTAATCTAATGTTATCCAGCGCGTTAGGTGGGTTTTAAAAAAGCTTTTTCAGCTTCATTATCTTTTTTGCAATGAGATTTTCGAGAAACTTTGAGCTTTGTACAGAAATGTTGTATCAGATACTCACGGATACGCTGGTATTTTACCTCTACACCATATTGATCAACTACCCATTGTTGAGCATCCCAATACCCCAAAAAGGGATTGTGCGGGTCATTTACCCTCTGCTCAAGGCCTTTGTGAATTTCACTACTTATGATTTTTGACTCCTTTTTTTTGGGTTTGTCGGTCAGCATCAAAATAACACCTCCTGTTTTGTAGCTCGCCAACCACCTCTCCATTGTTCTAATGTGCACCGACAAATAATCAGCAAGCTTCTGGCGGCGTATCAAACCTTTCGGCTTTAAGGTCGATAAGACATTTAACACGCTTTTCCGATCTCAGGTTTTTCTGCTTTGATGGGAATTGCTTTACTTCTTACAATGCTTCTGTAAGCTCTAAAGAGGCTCGCTTTCCCATATACAAATATATACGGCAATACATAACTAAAATGACATTATTGCAATGGCACATAACCTTAAAAAGTATAATTTAACAATGTAGACTAACTTTCCCTTTTTTGTATTGATGTCATGTAAACCTAATTTTTTAAAATATTAAACAGGTTCAAATTTAACCCCAAAAAAAATCGCCTAAAAATTACTTTTTAGACGACCTCTTTCAATTTTTAAAAATTTATGTATTATATTATTTCAGTTTAAAACTTAATCTTGCAAAAAGAAAACGCCCGCCAATTCCAAATTGTTGTGAACGACGAGACCAATCAAAGCGTCCGCTACTTCTGTTCGCTTCAATAGCTCTATCTGGATAAACATCTAATAAGTTATTAGCACCAACTGTTAGTGTTAAACTCTCAGAAGCTTTATAACCTAAAGACAAATCAGTAACTAATTTTGAACCAAAAACCTGTTGATTAGCAACACTATTTGTAGCTTCTGAAACTTCACCAAACCATGCATTTCTTAAAAATACGTTCCATTTACCAGTAGTTAAGTTATTAGATAAAATCATTTTCGTACGTGGCACAGCTTCTTCAAGATAAATTCTACTATCTTCTGGGAAATAAGTATCAACTAAACCAGCATTCTCAAGTACTTCAGAAGATTTTATATTCCCTACTTGCCTTGTTTGCGAAAACGTTCCGGCTAAATCCGATTTCAACCTTGAATTCGTTCCAATATCAGCTTTATGTGTTATTACAACATCTATACCTTTTGATTCGGTATCAATGGCGTTTGCGAAAAATGAAGCTGCAGAAGCATTAGCTTGTGATAGCAAATTATCTAATTCAGTTCCTGTTCCTGGACCTCTAAATTGACCCGTGTAAACTACTCTATCATCAATAGCTACAAAATACCCATCAACGGTGAACGTTAAATTGGCATCTGGCATTTTAGCCGTGAACCCTAAACTTATGCTTCTTGAAGTCTCTTCTTTTAATTCAGGAATCCCTAATAATTTCGCAGCTCTACTATCATTAGAAAACGTTCCAACTTCAACTGGAATGCCATCTTGAAAAATCGTAGATGTTGAATTAAAATTTAATTGATGTAAAGAAGGTGCTCTAAAACCTGTGTTTAATGCCCCTCGAATATTTACATTTTCACTAGCTTTTAGACGAGTTGCTAATTTGAAATTGATTGTTGATCCGAAATCTGAATAGTTTTCAAAACGTGTAGCAAAACTCATTAAAAATGTTTCAGAGAAATCTGCCTCTAAATCTACATAACCAGCGATACTGCTTCTATCTCTTGATAATTCATTAGCTGGACTAAATCCAGGAAACACTTGAGAACCACCTGGTCTTCCTCTTCCGAAGAAATCGACGGAAGGGCTCTGAGTTGGTAAGGTAATTAACTCTCCTGCTTGTGTGTATTGGCCATAAGACGCTTCTTCACCTGCAACAATTTGATAATTTTCCAAACGGTATTCTGCTCCAAAAGCCACATTTAAGCCACTAAACGTATCATCGAAAAATTGATTTACATCTAAATTTACTGTATTTTGACTAAAGTTAAAACCTCCTGCATCAAACGTAGTAGGTGATGCATTTTGGCGTGATGCGTTAAATGTATTTCCTATAGTATATAAAAATCCATTTTTACCCCAAGAATTACTTAAATCAATATTCCAATCATTTACTTTTCCTTTAATACCAACGGCAAGTGATTTATCTGTAATGGTTGAATTGATTTCAGGTAAAAACCCATTGATGTATGCTGGTGTATAAGTACGTTCTTGATTTGGCAATCTATAAAACCCTGCCGAATTTCCTTTTCTAGAACTCATCCCTGCAAAAGAGTATAACTCTGTTCCTGCATCATCTAGCGGTATAGACATATTGGCGAAAAAGCGTCCACCCCTCATTTGGGCCTGACCAACACGCATGTTATAATCACTTCGTTGTTGTCCTCTTGCAGCTAATTCAGCGTCAGTTGCATTCCTACCCTCAATACCATTAACAACACCACTGCTATTAGTAGTTAATTGTGATAATATTCCAGCTACAGAATTAATTCCAGCATTTATACCCGAAAGTTCTTGAATAGAATTAGCTCCTGAAATAGCAGAAATTAAAGTAGGGTCAAAATATGAAACTTGAGAGCCATAAAGTTTTATTGCGTCCAAATCGTTTGGTAAATTAGAAATGTTATACCCGTTGGCAGCTGCAACTCTTTCTATTGCATTAAAGGTATTGAAAACAGACCCTTCCCATTCCTTCATTCTACTATAATCTTCACGATAATCAAAATCACCTGTGAAATTAATATAACCGCCTTTATCTCCTAAAGCTACACCGTAATTTGCACTAATATTTACTGTTTCTCCATCTACACCTCCTGTTTGGTCATTTGCGTTTTTTGTAAAATTAGCTCCAGTAGTCATATTTAAAGTCAGTTCATTAACGCTTGTATTCAAAACAATATTAATTACACCAGCAATAGCATCTGATCCGTATTGAGCAGCAGCACCATCACGCATCACTTCTAATCGTTGTATAGCTCCTGATGGAATAGCATTTAAATCTGTACCAACACTACCTCTACCAAATGTTCCGTTAACATTTATCAAAGAGGAATTGTGCCTTCTTTTTCCGTTAATTAAAACCAATACTTGATCTGGTCCTAAACCTCTTAAAGAAGCAGGATCAACATGATCCGATCCATCAGATATGGTTTGTGTGTTTGATGTAAACGACGGTGCTATGAAATTTAAAATCTGGTTTAAATTTACTTGGGGGATCACAGAAGTTAATTCGGAGATATTAATAACATCTACTGGTACAGGTGTATCAACTGCTGTTCTGCTCGGGTTTCTTGACCCAACTAATACAACTTCGTCTAAAGCTACACCAGATTGTAGTGTTACTTTCATAACAGCTCCTTTAACTTGTACTTCTTTCGTATCATACCCTACATATGAGAATACTAAAACATCTCCTGTATTGGCATTTATTGAAAAATTTCCGTCAAAATCTGTTGTGGTTCCAGTAGTTGTTCCTTTTACAACTACTGATACGCCTGGTAATGGACCAGTTTCGTCAGTTACCGTACCAGAAACTTCTTGTGCGGTAATTGAATTTGATGTGCCTAAGAACATCAAAATCATTAAAATTTTAATTGGCAATAGTTTAATCATAATATTAATTGTTTTTTGAGTTAGTTTAAGCTAAGATATGCATATTATCGAACGAATCATCATATTGTCGACAAAATATTATGCATGCATAGAAAATTTTCAGAATTATTCAATAACATTATTAACCTGACGTTTATATACCGATATAATTATGTATATTTGCACCATGGAAAAATTGGATTTCAGGAGGCTATCAAGCCAAGAAAGGCTGAGCTATCGTAAAAGAGCAATCAGCCTGATTAAATCAGGTAAGACAAAAAAGGAAGTTTCCTTAATATTTGGAGTAAGACCCAATACAGTCTGTGATTGGTGGAAACAGTATAAATTACAAGGGTCAAAGGGGTTGCATGATTCAAAAAGGGGCATGAAGTCAGAGGATAAAAAGTTATTGAGTTTAAAACAAGAACACCAGATACAAAACTTAATACTAGATACAATGCCCGATCAACTTAAGCTACCTTATGCACTATGGACTCGTAAAGCAGTTATAGAACTAATAAAAAGGGAATTTGGCATTGTAATAGCACTCTCTACGGTGGGCTATTACTTGCGTTCTTGGGGTTATTCACCTCAAAAGCCTAAGAAAAAGGCTTATGAACAAAACCCTAAAGCTGTTCAAAAATGGATAGAACAAGAATACCCAGCAATTAAGAAAAAAGCGAAGCAAGAAAATGCTCAAATTCAATGGGGAGATGAAACAGGAGTAAGAAACAATAGTCAACATGGAAGACCTTATGCTCCCAAAGGTAGAACACCAACTAAAAAAAGTATGGCAAAACGGTTTTCAATAAATATGATTTCAACAGTAACTAATCAAGGAAAAGTTGAGTTTATGATATATTCTGGTAGTATGAATGCAGATAGGTTAATAAAGTTTTTAGAACAGCTTATTAAAGCAAAAGAACAGAAACTATATCTCATACTAGATAACCTAAGAGTGCATCATAGTAAACTAGTCAGAAAATGGGTAGAGGAAAACAGGGACAAAATCGAATTGTTCTTTTTACCTTAATACTCTCCTGAAAAAAACCCAGACGAATACCTCAATTCTGATTTAAAACAAGGACTTTCTCAGAAACCAGCACCAAGAAATCAAGAAAAACTGACTGAGCACCTTAATGAACACATGGTTTTATTGCAGAACAACCCAAGTCGGGTAAAAAAATATTTTGAACATAGAGATATAAATTACGTAGCATAATATCGGTATAAACCTGCCGGGTTAATAATACCATGAATTCTTAATTAGGGAGATTAAAAATATTCGATTGAACATTCAAATATGAAAAAAAAAGGCTCAAGTTTAAAATAGTGTTGATAATTGCAAATAAAATTAATTATTTAGTGTATTTGTATGTGATTTTTAAAATCGATCAATCTCAAAACTTTTAAATTTAGGCGATTCAAGCGTAATACCTATTTTAAACTAGAGCCATTTATATGTATAATTACTTCTGTGTTAATCTGTTGTTTCTTCCATAGTATGATACACATTTTGCACATCATCATCTTCTTCAAGCTTTTCTAAAAGCTTTTCTATATCTTCAGCTTGCTCTGGTGAAACCTGTTTAGTTATTTGAGGAATCCGTTCAAAACCAGAAGATAATATTTCTATTTCCCTGCTTTCTAATTCGGCTTGTATAGCGCCAAAACTTTCAAAAGGCGCATAAATTAATATGCCATCATCATCAGCAAAAACTTCTTCTGCGCCATAATCGATAAATTCTAATTCTACTTCCTCTGGGTCTAAACCTTCAGCATCTATTCTAAAATTACAGGTATGATCGAACATAAAAACTACTGAACCCGAAGTACCTAAACTGCCATCACATTTATTAAAATAACTTCTTACGTTTGCAACTGTGCGTGTATTATTATCAGTGGCTGTTTCAACTAAAACCGCTATACCATGTGGTGCGTAACCCTCAAAAACTACTTCTTTATAATCACCTTGACTTTTATCGCTTGCCTTTTTTATAGCGCGTTCTACATTGTCTTTTGGCATGTTTACAGCCTTTGCATTTTGTATTACGGCACGCAAGCGTGAGTTACTTGCTGGGTCTGGACCGCCTTCTTTAACTGCCATTACAATGTCTTTACCAATACGTGTAAAGGCTTTGCTCATAGCAGACCAACGTTTCATTTTTCTTGCTTTTCTAAATTCGAAAGCTCTTCCCATAATTAAATTATTATTTTGTCATTTCCTCGAAGGAGGGAATCTTTTTAAATACCACCTAAATTTTCAATAACGCAAATTTAAAAAAAACTACTAACTGAAATAAAGGTTACTTATTTTAATTTTTACAATGTTTTAACTGCCTACTGAATACTGCAAACTCTTTTCATTCCTCATCGGGTTCAACAATATGCTCAATAGCTTCGGCTAGCTTAAAATCTTTGTTTGTAACACCGCCAGCATCGTGAGTTGATAATGAAATGGTGAGTACATTATAAACGTTTGACCAGTTTGGATGATGATTTAATGCTTCACACTCAAAAGCAATTCTGCTCATAGCACTAAAGCAATCTTTAAAGTTTTCAAATTCAAATTCAGCATGTAATGCATTATCAAAATAGTCCCAATCTGGGAATTGTAATAATTTTTTTTCTATATCATCTCCAGAGAGTTTATTCATAATTATTGAGTTTTCTAATGTTAATATTTTCTACTAATTTAATGATTTAGAGTTGTAAAATCAATTATAAATCTAACTCGTTTAATATTTCTTGACTTAATAAATTTAAATTTTTTGGTAATACATTATACTTTGGTAATACGGCTAAATACCTATCATCATTTGTAGTATAAACCCGCTTAAATATGGCCTTATTTTCTAATTTTAAAGTATTAATAATTTCTTTTATAAAATCGTCATGATGCACTAAATCTGTGCTTCCTAAATGAAAAACACCATTTTTATTTCGGTTTATTATATAATGAATTTGCTGAGTAATTTTGGAATCGGTGGTGACATTCATTATTAAATTGGGGAATACTTCAATAGCTTCATTTGACTTTACATGCTCAAGAATTTCAGATACTCTTGGTGATTGCCCTCCAAAAACCATAGGCAGTCTTAAAACGGCGACTTGCTTTTTAGGCAAACGTAAGAGCATGTTTTCAATTTTTATTTTAAAATGCCCATAAATACTGTTACTTAACGTTTTATATTGTTCGTAACTTGGGTATTTGCTGTACGCATCAAAAACATTTGCTGATGATAAAAAGATGATTTTAATTTTATTTGCAAATACATATTCCGTAAGGTGTTGATGCACTAAAACTTGTTTTGAAAAATCGCCCCGTATAGCAGAAATAATAATAGTTGGTTTTACAATATCAAGAATTTCATAAACATCATCTTCTTCAATATTAAACTGAAAAAAGTGTTTATTTTTTTCTAAAGTTTTATTGCTGATATTATACGTTCCAAACGTTCTAAAATAGGAGCAGAGTTCTTTGTAAATAGCACCACCTAAAAAGCCGCTGGCACCTAAAATCAATATTCTATGTTTGCTCTCTTTCTTTAACATGCATCAAAACTTCAAAATAGCGTATACTTTAGAAAATAGACAGTTTTGTTTTGGTCGTAAACTCTGCTAATGCCAACATGCCTAATTTAGAATTCCCTTTCTTATTAAGTCCTGGTGACCAAGTTACTATAACAAAATTATCTGGTAATAATGCTACAATACCGCCTCCAACACCACTTTTTCCAGGTAAACCTACTTCAAAGGCGAAATCGCCAGCTTCATCATAAAATCCGCAAGTAAGCATTAACGCATTAACACGTTTTACTTGTCTATCGGTTAAATGCAATTTATCATGTAAGCATTTACCATTATTAGCAAATAAATAAAAAGCATTTGATAATTGGCTGCAAGACATCTCCAAAGAACATTGATGAAAATAGAAGTCTAATACATCTTCAACAGGATTATTCAAATTTTTGAAAGATTTTAAAAGATTAGCAGCTGCATAATTTTTATAACCTGATTTTTTTTCTGAATTCGCTACGTCTTTATTATAACATATAGTATTATCGCCAGTAATTTCTCTTAAATAATTCAAAAAATCTTCTTTCGGGTTTTTTAAATTTGAAACCAAAATATCTGCAATAACAATGGCGCCAGAATTAATTAGTGGATTTCTAGGAATACCATTTTCAATTTCTAATAAGGATAAATGATTAAATGGATTTCCGCTAGGCTCTACATCAATACGTTCCCAAATAGCTTCACCAATAAGTTCCATTGCTTTTGATAAGGCTAAAACTTTTGATATACTTTGTATTGAAAAACGTTTTTTATAGTCGCCAACACCATAACTTTTTCCATCAGATGTTCTTAAATGAATTCCAAAATTATTTTTGTCAATATGTGCTAATTCAGGAATGTAAGATGCTACTATACCTTTATCAGAAGCATTTATAGCATCTTGATAAATTTCTTCTAAAATGGCTTGAAAATCTGGCATAAATTATTTATAAAATGGCAGTTTTACAACCGTAGCAGGAACCGCATTTTTTCTAATTTGAATATTAATTTTACTATTTACATCAGCAAAAATAGTTGGTACATAGCCCAAACCAATACCTTTACCAAGTGAAGGCGACATCGTGCCAGAAGTTACAACACCAATAGTTTTTCCGCTGCCATCAACAATATCGTAACCGTGACGAGGCACACCGCGTTCATCCAATTCAAAAGCAACGAGTTTACGTTCTGGCCCACGTTCTTTTTCGGCTTTTAAAGCTTCAGAATTTGTAAAGTCTTTTGTAAATTTTGTAACCCAACCTAAACCAGCTTCAATAGGCGAGGTGGTATCATCAATATCATTTCCATAAAGGCAATAACCCATTTCTAAGCGTAAGGTGTCACGAGCTGCAAGACCAATAGGTTTTATTCCGAAATCTGCTCCTGCTTTAAAAACGTTGTCCCAAACTTGTTTTACTTCACTGTTTTTACAATAAATTTCAAATCCGCCGCTTCCAGTATAACCGGTTGCTGAAATGATGACGTTTTCTATGCCTGCGAAATCGCCCACCACAAAATTGTAGAACGTTATGGCTGACAAATCATGACTCGTAATACTCTGCATCGCTTCAATAGCTTTTGGCCCTTGAATGGCTAGTAACGAATAGCCTTCACTTAAATCGCGCATGGTTGCACCAACATCATTTTTAGAACTTATCCAATTCCAATCTTTTGCAATATTACTGGCGTTAACAACCAATAAATAGGTGTCTTCTTTTATCTTGTAAATAATTAAATCATCAACTATACCGCCAGCATCATTAGGTAAACAGCTGTATTGTGCTTTACCAATAGTTAATTTTGAAGCATCGTTACTGGATACTTTCTGTATTAATTCAAGCGCATGCTCACCTTCAATTAAAAACTCACCCATGTGCGATACATCAAACACGCCAACAGCGTTTCTAACGGTTTCGTGTTCAATATTTACGCCTTCGTATTGCACGGGCATATTATAACCAGCAAATGGCACCATTTTAGCACCAAGGGCTTCGTGAGTTTTAGTTAAGGCTGTATTTTTCATTTGTGTATTTAGTATTGAATTAGGTTGCGCAAATGTATTGAAAATTTATAGATAACGCTTTCGCGGAAAGAAAAAAGCAGGACTTAAAAAAGCATTATTTTTTTGAAAACGGATCCTTTAATCAAATATATTTGCTTCAGTAAAAAATATTAAGGAAAGCAGTAATGAATTTATTAAAAAAAGATTAAATTGCTATGAATCGAAATTTTACTTCCAAAAAGCAATAAAGTTCCATTGCTCAGAAAATATATCACAAAAAGATATAGAATAGAGTTTTTTAGCATCTGATGGCTAAATTAATCAATCCAAAAAAACATTTAAACATTAAATGAAACTGATCAGAATTTAAGCAAAAGCATTTAGCATTTAGTTTTTGGTTAGTTTAATGTCACCTTGCGTATTTATTTCATTTTATAAACAAATTTAAAATTAAACCATGAGAATTGTAATTCTATCACAAAATCCAAACTTGTATTCAACAAAACGCCTTGTAGAAGCAGGTGAGAAAAAAGGCCATGAAATGCTAATTGTAGATCATGCCAAATGTAATCTAGTTATTGAGAAAAAAAAGCCAACCATTATTTATAAAGGAAAAGAAATTACTGATATTGATGGTGTTATTCCTAGAATTGGAGCGTCTGTTACTTTTTATGGTACGGCCGTAGTAAGACAATTTGAAATGATGAAGATTTTTACTGCAACAGAATCACAAGCTTTAGTTAGATCTCGTGACAAACTGAGAAGCCTTCAAATTTTATCACGTGCTGGTTTGGGTTTGCCAAAAACTGTGTTTAGTAATTATTCAAAAGATGTCAGTCAAATTGTAGATGCAGTAGGTGGTGCACCTTTAGTTATAAAATTATTAGAAGGCACACAAGGATTAGGCGTTGTTCTTGCAGATAATAAAAACTCAGCCGAATCTATACTTGAGGCTTTTAATGGCTTACAAGCGAGGGTAATTGTTCAAGAGTTTATTAAAGAAGCTAAAGGTGCAGATATTAGAGTATTTATAGTTGATGGCATAGTAGTTGGAGCGATGAAAAGACAAGGAAAAGAAGGCGAATTTAGATCGAATTTACATCGTGGAGGTAATGCCAGCGTTATAGAATTAACAGATGAAGAAGAAAATGCAGCACTTAAAGCGGCAAAGTCTATGGGGTTAGGCATTGCAGGAGTAGATTTATTACAATCGGCACGTGGACCACTAATTTTAGAAGTAAATTCATCTCCAGGTTTAGAAGGTATTGAAATAGCTACAGGAAAAGATATCGCAACAAGTATTATAAAATATGTTGAAAGAAACGCAGAGTAAAAATATAGAAATTTTAGGTAAAGCAGTATCTAAAGGTAAAGGCATTCAGTTAAATTTAGATATTGCTAAACTTCATACAAGAACCAAAATTGAGGTGCCAATAATTATTGAGCGTGCTAAAAAAGATGGCCCTTGTATATTAATAACAGGTGGTATTCATGGTGATGAATTTAATGGTGTTGAAATTGTACGTCAACTAATTTCTAAAAAATATAACAAACCCGTTTGCGGAACAATTATTTGCATTCCTATTGTAAATATTTTTGGTTTTTTAAACCAGACCAGAGAATTTCCTGATGGAAGAGACCTTAATCGCGTGTTTCCTGGAAGCAAAAGAGGGTCATTAGCTAGTAGATTTGCATATCATTTAATGACAGAAATTATCCCTTATGTTGATTATTGTATTGATTATCATACGGGTGGCAGAGAGCGTTTTAACGTATCGCAAATACGAATTAATGACGATGCTGAAACTTTAAAACTAGCTGAAATTTTTGGAGCACCATTTATTCTAAAATCCAAGAATAGAGACAAATCCTTTAGAGATGCTTGTGTTAAAAAAGGAAAAAAAGTATTACTTTTTGAAGGCGGAAAATCATTATCAATAAACAATGATATTGTAGATGTTGGTATATCTGGTGCATTAAAAGTGATGCACCATTTGGGTTTAAGAGATTTTTCAAATGAGCTAGAAAGTTATAAATCCACAAATGACGTTAAGCCATTACTTATCGAAAAATCTACCTGGATTCGCGCTAGATATTCAGGAATGTTTCATCCTTTTGCGCAAACAGGAACTTTTGTTAAAAAGGACGACATTATTGGAAGTGTTTCAGGACCTTTTGGCGATTTCGAAAAACCTGTTAAAGCTCCAAATTCGGGTTATATCATTTGCACGAATGAATCTTGTATTGTTAATCAAGGCGATGCTTTAGTGCATATTACTAAATAAGTGGTGCTAAATATTTTACTGTAAATAAAGTTCTCTCCATAATACAGAATAGGTTTATTAAAACTTAATTGAAATACTTGTGCTTATTATAAATTGAAAAGATAGAAAACAGATTTCTATTCTTTAAGTGTCCCAGATTGAAGGCCAGAAATATTTCTTGCACCTTTTTGAGCAGAAAATGTAGCAATTGTACATGTTATTAAAATCATGACTATGGTGCCATTTAAAATGGTTTCATCCAATAGCCTAATGGGTTGGCCAGAACTTGTTTCTCCTATAATGGTATTGAATCCAACTAATACAGCTGCTAGTGTAGCAGCGGCTTGTGCATTACTTAATCCGAAAATTAATCGTCGTTCATCTTTAGAAAAATTCAAAGATTTTTGAGTTATCCATGCAGCCAAAAATTTAGATAGCGTTGCTACAATAGACATAATTAAGGCAACTTTTATAGTCTCAAAATCTTGAAAAAACGCACTATAATCCACGAGCATTCCCACGCTAATAAGAAAAAAAGGAATGAAGATAGCATTCCCAACAAATTCTATCCTGTTAAACAAAGTTGAATCTTTTACAATTAATCTATTAAGAGCAAGACCACCTAAAAAAGCACCAATAATACCTTCAATACCTGCGCTTTCTGCTAAAAAAGCCGCAAGAAAAACAATGGCAATTACGAATATGTAACGAGAAACACCATCAGCGTAACGGTTTAAAAACCACTTAGCAATAAGAGGAAAAACAAACATTGTAATTATAAAAAACACACAAATGGACAAAGCCAATTTCAACCAAAACAAAAGATTAACTTCTCCTTTTTCCATACCAACAATTATAGCCAATACCAATAGTGCTAACGTATCTGTAATCACCGTTCCACCAACAGTAATGTTTACTGCTTTAATTTTATGAACGCCCATTGAACTTAAAATGGGATAAGCAATTAACGTGTGTGAGGCATACATACTGGCTACCAAAATAGATGAAGGAATAGATAATTTTAAAAGATAAATACTAGAAAGAGTACCAAGAGTCATGGGGATAATAAACGTTAACAAACCAAAAAATACACTTTTAGATCTGTTCTTTTTAAATTCGGCCATATCTATATCCAAACCTGCCAAAAACATAATATAAAGTAAACCTGCTGTGCCAGATAAAATAATACCACTATCCCTTAACAACAAATTAAAACCATTAGGACCAACAATGGCTCCAGCAATAATCAGTCCCAATATATGTGGAATTTTAACCCTATTCAATAAAATAGGAGTCAACAGGATTATAATTAAAATTATTAAAAATTTAAGTATTGGGTTTGTTATGGGAAATTCAAAAGCAAGAAAAGATATTAAAGCCATAACTTATTGTTTGAGAACGTAAATATATAAGGAAAATCGTAATATTACTTTTAATCTTTAATCCGATTATAACTTTAATTTTTATATTTTTTTAAATTTATTAATGTATATAGCGATACCAATGCCCAAACGGCTTCCAAGATTATAAATGGCCAATAGTTTAAAAGTACGGATGCTAAACACGCCATGGATGCACCAATAAGGTTTAATAGGATAAATATAATATGGGTATTTTTAATTTTACCAACCACATTTAAAACGTATGCCAAAAGAATTTGAAAAACACCTAAAAAACCAATCCAATCTGTAAAATTCATATTTTTATTATAGAACTCATTTAAACTTTTTTAATTGGCTAAAAAACGGCCCTTTTGCACCCACTTTTTGTCTTTTTTTCATTCCGTAGCGATGCTATGC
>JBAQZZ010000016.1:0-73969 GCA_049791475.1 Flavobacteriaceae bacterium
GTATAAAAATAAATTGTTTAGCTATTATAATATATTGTACTTTTGCGCGCTTTATTTTTTTATATAACTAAAAATCAACCTATTGAAAGAAGAATATCACAAATGGCACTCGCCTACCCTGAGTAAAGACATAGAAATGCTCGTTTTTGGGCACGCAGGATATCCTGTCATTCTGTTCCCAACTACAATGGGCAAACACAATGAATGTAAAGACATGCAACTTGTAGAATCTGTAAGATGGTTTGTGGAACAAGGATTGGTGCAAATTTATTGTCCGGATAGTATTAATGAATTAAGCTGGTATAACAAAGGCATTCATCCTTCTCAGCGTGCTAAAAACCATGATTGGTACGATCAGTTTATTATGAATGAACTCGTTAATAAAATTTGTAATGAAAAAAAGCTACATAAGGTAGCTGTTGCAGGACCAAGTTTTGGAGGTTATCAAGCCGCTAATTTTGCATTCAGACATCCCGAAAAAGTGAGCCACATGTTTAGCATGAGTGGGTCTTTTGATATAAAAGATTTTGTTGGTGATTATTATGATGACAATGTGTATTTTAATAACCCGGTAGATTTTTTACCTAATTCTAATCATCCAGATTTATGGAAAATGAAAATTATTCTTGGTGTTGGCGAATGGGATATTTGTTTAGATGCAAATAAAATATTAGCCAAAATACTTAGCGATAAAAACATCCCTTTTTGGTATGATGAACGTAAATGGGCAGAACACGATTGGCCAATTTGGAGACAAATGTTTCCTCACTATTTATCAAAAATATAACTAACTACTAACACCATTTTTATGAAAAAAATCGGAATATTATTCGGACAAGAAAATACTTTTCCACAAGCATTTATTAATCGTGTAAATGAAAAAATCAAAGATCAAGGCATTAAAAACATGATGGCTGAAGCTGTTTCTATTGAAACCGTAGAACAAGCAAAATCTGATGAATACGCAGTAATAATTGATAGAATTTCACAAGATGTACCGTTTTACAGAGCTTATTTAAAAAATGCAGCGATTACTGGTACGGCGGTTATAAATAATCCGTTTTGGTGGAGTGCAGATGAGAAGTTTTTCAACAATGCTTTAGCCGAAAAAGTTGGTGTTCCGGTACCAAAAACTTTTATTTTACCTACATCACATAGACCGCCAGACACAACTGAAAACTCTTTTAGAAACATGAAATTCCCTTTTAATTGGGAAAAAATGTTTAAAACTATTGGGTTTCCAGCATACATGAAACCACATGATGGTGGTGGTTGGAAAAGTGTTTATAAAGTTGAAAGTCCTGAAGATTTATGGGAAAAACATGGTGAAACTGAACATTTAGTCATGATGCTTCAAGAAGAAATAAACTTTACAGAATATTTTAGATGCTATGTTTTAAATACTGATAAAGTTCACATTATGCAATACGAACCTCGAAATCCACATCATTTACGTTATGTTATTGATGGCCCGCCAGTAAAAAAAGAAACTTTAGCATTAGTTGAAAAATATTGCATCAGATTAAACAAAGCATTAGGATACGATTTCAACACTGTAGAGTTTGCTATAAGAGACGGCATTCCATATGCTATCGATTTTTGTAATCCTGCACCAGATGCTGATATCAATTCTGTAGGTCAAGAAAATTTTGATTGGATTGTAGAGAATGCTGCAGATATGGCAATTGAAAAAGCAAAAAAATACAAAAAAGGCAAAATGAATTTAACTTGGGGCACTTTTGTAAAAGACCAAATTACAGGTAAAAAAACACCGCTTAAATAATAGTTGCATATGGATTTTACATTAGGAATAGAAGAAGAATATCAAGTTTTAGACCCTGTAACAAGAGAATTAATTTCTCATGATCAGCAAATTGTAATGGAAGCAGCAAAAGTACTTGATGAGCAAGTAAAAGCCGAAATGCATCAAGCTGTGGTAGAAGTTGGTACTAATATTTGTAAAAATGTTACAGAAGCTAGAACAGAAATTACTTATTTAAGAAAATCTATTTCTGATATAGCAAAAGACTTAGGGTTCAGAATTGGAGCAGCAGGTACACACCCATTCTCGGAATGGCAAAAACAGCTTATCACACCCAATCCTAGATATGATGAAATTGTTAACGAACTTCAAGACACGGCTCGCTCAAATTTAATTTTCGGTTTACATGTACATGTTGGCATTGCAGATAAAGCGCTTGCGCTCCATCTTACCAATGCGATGCGTTATTTTTTACCTCATTTATATGCCTTGTCTACAAACTCACCATTTTGGGAAGGTAGAAATACCGGATTTAAATCGTTTCGATCCAAAATATTTGACAAATTTCCAAGAACAGGAATTCCTGGAGTATTTGATAATTTAACAGATTATGAAAACTATGTCAATCTTTTAATAAAAACGAAATGTATTGATAATCCAAAAAAAATCTGGTGGGATATCAGAATTCATCCTTTTTTCCCAACCTTAGAAGTTCGTATTTGTGATGTCCCAATGACCATAGACGAAACTATAAGCATTGCTGCATTAATTCAAGCCATAGTTGCCAAACTATACAAACTAAAAATGCAAAATTTAAATTTTATTACCTACCACAGAGCTTTAATAAATGAAAATAAATGGCGCGCTGGACGATACGGAATAGATGGGAAAATGATAGATTTTGGAAAAGAATGCGAAGTTGAAACACGCCTTTTACTTGAAGAATTATTATTGTTTGTTGATGATGTTTTAGATGAATTGGACTCTAGAAAAGACGTTGAAAATATTAGAAATATGATGAAAAATGGCACCGGAGCCGACAGACAATTAGCCATTTTTAATGAAACTAATGATTTAACTAAAGTAGTAGATTATATTATGGAGCAAACTATTTTAGGTACAGAATAGAATTATGATAATGCAAAATGAAAAAGTAAAATTAGCGATTTTAGATATGAACAACGACGAGCCTAATCAAGGGTTACGTTGCATTATTGATATTGTAAAATCTTTTAATAAAGAAGTAGATTTTAAAGTTTTTAATGTAAGAGCAAAAAACGAACTACCCGATTTAAACTTTGATATTTATATTTCTAGCGGAGGTCCTGGAAGCCCTTTAGAAGAAGACAAATGGCGCCAACCCTATTTAAACTTAATACAAAACCTTTGGGATTTCAATTTAAATTCTAACAGTCAAAAAAAGCATGTTTTCTTTATTTGTTACTCATTTCAAGTGGTTTGCGATTATTTTGAGTTAGGTGAATTAAAACCTCGAAAAAGCACTTCATTTGGAATTTTACCCGTTCATAAAACAGCTGCTGGTAAAAAAGACATCCTTTTAAATGGATTAAACGACCCATTTTACGCAGTCGATTCTCGTGATTGGCAACTCATTCAACCACGCCTAAAAGTTTTTAAAGAACATGGCGCCTCTATTTTAAGTTTGGAAAAAATACGAACACACGTAGAGTACGAGCGTGCTATTATGGCGGTTCGCTTTTCTGAAGAATTTGTAGGCACACAGTTTCATCCAGAAGCAGACCCAATTGGAATGGCAGCACATTTTTCTGAGGATATTATTAAACAGAAAATAATTATCAATTTTGGTGAAGCTAAATACAATAGGATGATGGACAGGATGGATGATCCTGATAAAATTATTAAAACCTATGCGCAAATTTTACCAACATTTATTAGTACAGCTATAAAACAAAATACCCAACAATTAATTTCATAAAATTGAAATGGTAAAAACCTATAGAGAAGCATTTAATAATGCATTTACAGAAGATACTTATCAAGCTTTGTTGAATGATGTGGTTAAAAAATTTGATTACACACCGAAATTCAAAATTGCCGAAACGCCTATATTTATCCCGAGTTCTTTAAAAGAACGTCTCATTGATGCGTGTAATGACATCATGAAAGTTATAAATCAGCCTAATTTTAAAACATTAACTGAAGGTGCATTTTTTAATGACAAAATGAAAGTGCCCAATGAAGATGAACATTCAAAATTCATTCAGCTTGATTTCGGAATTTGTTTAGATAAAAATGGCAATCCTACACCAAAACTCATTGAGCTTCAAGGGTTTCCATCCTTATATTGTTTTCAGCATTTTATAGGACGTATGTATCGAAAACATTACACTATTCCTGAACATCTTTCCATTCATCCAACTGGTATAACTTCAGCAGAATTTATTGAATTATTACGCACAGAAATTGTTGGAGAAACGAACCCAAAACAAGTTATTCTGTTAGAAATTGAACCAGAAAAACAAGCTACTGCTATCGATTTTTATTGTACTGCGGATTTGTTAGGTATTAAAGTATTATGCATTAGTAAATTGATTAAAAAAGGAAAAAAGCTCTTTTATTTAAATGATGAAGGAAAAGAAATTCAAGTTTTAAAAATTTATAACCGTATTATTTTTGATGAATTGGATCAACGTGATGATTTAAAACGTGAATTTGATTTTAATGATGATGTTGATGTTCAATGGATTGGTCATCCGAATTGGTTTTTCAGAATTAGTAAATTCACCATGCCTTTATTAAAAGGTGATTATGTTCCAAAATCGTTTTATTTAAATAAACTAGAAAGTATTCCTGAAGATTTAGAAAACTATGTTTTAAAACCATTGTATTCTTTTGCAGGTGCTGGTGTAAAAATACATGTTACTCGAGATATGATTGACGCTATTAAAAATAAGTCGAACTATTTACTTCAAGAAAAAGTAGCTTACCACCCAATAATAGAAACTTTAGATGAACCCGCGAAATGCGAAATTCGTATGATGCTTTTACATTGTAAAAAAGACAATAAGACAAAAATAGTAAGCAATCTTATGCGATTAAGCAAAGGCGAAATGATTGGTGTTAAATACAATAAAGATAAAACTTGGGTTGGTGGTAGTACTGGTTTTTTTGAAATATAAATACTAATTAATTTATCTCAATTTATCTGGAGCTGGCGAACTTGCATGAAACTCATTGGCTATTCGCTGTGTATATTTATCTAATAATTCTAGAATACGCTCACTCGAATCTGAAACCACAATAAATCCTATATGCCATTGTTTATGCATTCGCCAAACAATTTCTTCATCAGTAAAACTAGAAGTATCTGGATATTCATATCGACTTAACGACACCACGATTCCAGCATATTTATCATTGATTTTTGGCAATACATAAGTTTGCTGTTTTAATTGATCCGATTCAATTTTTGCCCATTCACTCCATAAATTAACTCCAGATGCAAAGGCAACCATTTCAGCTAAATTAGCGCCACCCACACGTGATGATGTTTCAAGAAAAAACAATTCGCCTGTAGCTTTAGAAGCAATAAACTCGGTATGCGATGCTCCAAACTGCATCCCAAAAGCTTTCATAACCTCAGCATTCATTTTACTTAATGCTTTTTCAACTTTATCACCAAGTTTACAAGTCGCAGATCTAAATATCCCACCACCATGAGCAACCTCAAAAGGGGTGTCTAAATATTTGCTAACACGAGAAAAAACGACTTTGCCATTAACATTTAATCCATCAACATGATACACATCGCCTGGAGCAAATTTTTCAACTAAAAAATTATCACGCTCATCTCCTAAACTATGCACTATTTCCCAGAGCTCGTCTTTAGAATGTATTTTTTTTATACCAGCTGCTGAAGCTTCAGATCTCGGTTTTAATAACCATGGCGGACTTACATTATCTGCATAATTATTAATAGCATTATCATTAAACAGTGACGTAAATTCTGGTACATTAACGCCTTCATTTTTTGCCTTAACACGCATTGCTAATTTATCTCTAAAAAAACGCGAAGTGGTGCTACCCATCCCGGGCATTCTGAAATGCTCACGAATTGCAGCCACATGTTCTACATCAAAATCATCTAACGCAACAAAACGGTCAAACTTAATGCCTCTATATTTAAAGGCTAACCCTTTAATAATATCGTTTGTATTCCAGTTTTCTATATAAAAAGTATCCTCTATCGATTCCCACGGCCAATTTTCATGCTCTAACTTTTTCATGGTTAGTAAATACACATTATTCCCTTCAGCTTTACAGCGTTTTATAAAATCTTCACCTTTAAAATAAGTGGAAATACATATAAAATTGAGTGGTTGTTTTGACATGATTTTCTAGTTTAAAGACTTTATATAATTGGTAATTAATTGTACCCCAAAACCTGAAGCACTTTTCATTTTTGAATATGGTGAATCTCCAAAAGAAACACCAGCTATATCCAAATGCATCCAGCTTTCGTGAGACTCAGTAAAAGCTTCTAAGAATTTTGCTGCATTTATGGCTCCAGCAATTGGTTTACCGCTAAAGTTACGTAAATCAGCGATATCTGAGTGTAAATCAGATTCATAATCTTCAAATAATGGCAGTTGCCAAACACGTTCGTTGGTTTTAAAACCTAAATCTGACATCGTTTTTGCCATATCAATATTATTGGTAAACATACCCGCAGCAGTAAAACCTAAAGTTCTCACTACACTACCTGTTAAGGTTGCTAAATCGATAATTTTTTCTGGTTGAAATTCCTTAATTAAATAACTTAATCCATCTGCTAAAACGAGACGTCCTTCCGCATCGGTATCAATAATTTCAATGGTTTTCCCAGAATACGAATTAATCACATCTCCTGGTCTGTAGCTGTTTTTATCAACTGCATTTTCTGCCGAAGCGACAATACCAACAAGGTTCACATTAAGTTTTAATTTAGCTACCAATTCCACAACGCCTAAAACAACGGCTGCACCGCCCATATCACTTTTCATGTAGTGCAAATTGGTTGAAGGTTTTATGGAAAGCCCACCCGAATCGAATGTAATCCCTTTACCAACCAAACCAATATCTATTTTAGTATTGGGTTTAGCAATATACTCTGTAACTATAACAACTGGCGGATTAACACTGCCTTTACCAACAGCAATTACGGCATCAAAACCTTGCTTTTTTAGTTCATCTTGATGTAAAACGGTACATTTATAATGGTGTTTTTTAGCTGATTTGTTTGCCCATTCTCCCAGATATTCTGGTGTTTTATAGTTTGCTGGCGCATCTACTAATGCTTTTATTTCATTGGTAGTTTCACCAGTATATTTACCTTCATTTAATAGATTTTCGATATCTTTTTTCGAAATGAAACTAACCTCAAAATCCGCTTGTTCTTTTTGCTCAGATTTAAACTGTCCGATTTCATAATTTGACAATTCTAAACCAATGGCTGCTTGTTTAATGGCGTCATCAGAAAGTAATTCAGCATACACTTGTATACTTTTTACCCAATTCTTTTTGGTATCAAAAGCTAATTTCCTAAAAGCTTCTTCTGTTTTTATGGCATCTTTTTCTTGGCCTAATCCTAAAAGATATATTCTATTTCCTGTTGCTCCGTAAACGAGTTGATACGTTGAAAATTCACCTTCAAAATCGAAATTTTTAAAAGTAGTAAATTCTGCTACGTGTTTCAGGTTTCCTTTTTTACAAGGAATAATAATATCTTTAGTTTTATCTAAATTCTGGATGTGTTTATATCTCATGATTGTTTGTTAAAAAAAAGCCATTTTATCGCTTCAGGAAATTCCTCTCGCCAATGCACTTCAGAATGGTTACCCAATTCATTTACTGAAAAATGAAAATCTATATTATGCCCTTTTACCATTTTATTCCTAATGATGGTTTCCATTTGTCTGGCATTGGGTAAATGCTCAACACTTTCTTGTCCGCCAGCATATAAATAAATTCTAGATTCGTCTAATGGTGTAAATGTTTTAATATTATTAAAAATCATTCTTGAAATCCATAAACTAGGTGAAAAAATCATCATTTTTCCAAAAACTCTTGGATTTGATAATCCTGCGTGTAAACTTATTAAGCCGCCCATAGAACTTCCACCTATTCCTGTATGATCAAAATCAGTTAGCGTACGATAATGATTGTTAATGTAGGGAATTAATTTTTCAATCATGAATTGAATATAAAAAACGCCTTTTCCTTTACCAAAACGCGGATGATAATAAGGAAGATATTCAATAATACGCTCTTTCTCGCCGTGGTCTATAGCAATAATTATAAGGTCTTTAAGCCCTTCTTCGGCTAATTTTGCCATCGATTTATCAATAGCCCAATCTCCATACTCAGCTAATGGATTAAATAAATTTTGCCCATCTTGAAGATATAAAACTGGATATTTTTTATCAGTTTCATAATAATCATGTGGTAATAATGCCGAAATTTTTCTGGTGGCTTTTAAGTGTGGTATTTCGTAAGCCTCTTCAATTACTTCAATTATAGGCTCAAACTCTGTCATTGTCATTTACATAAATTAAAAAAACGAAATTACATTTTTAAGTAGATAAATGCTATAAAAGTTTATATAGATATTAACATAAAATTAATTTAATTATACCAGACAGCATAGCGTTGTCTTCGTAATTCTAAGGCTAGTGTTTCTTCCTTTTTAAGGGCTTCTTCTCGTGAATTAATTGCCCCGATATGGTTGTACAAACTGGGTCTTAAATAGGAACCATATTTCTGAACAATATTGGAAGATATTTTATACCCTTTTTTATTTCTGTAACCTGTTTTATGTTGAATAAAGCGTTCTTTTGGTGTTTTACTTGTCATGCCCACATACAAACATTGTAACACGCCATTAAATTGCGGATTTGCAGCTCTAAACTTAGCATTTTCAGTAAATACACGTTTAGATAATTCTATAACATAAATACGATATTGTGTTTTGGGCATGTTTACTTACAGATTTAATGACTACTAATTTCGGTTTTATTTATTTGTCATGGTCGTTAACAATCTCAGCATCAATATATTTACAACATGGATGTACCGTGGCATAAGCGTCATCTGTTGCTTTTAGAGTTTTTATATCGTGACTAACAGCTGCTATATTGGGTTGTATAGAATCTAAATTTGTTTTGCATCCGTCAAAAATTAATTTCAATTCGTGAGTTTTTACATCCCAAATCGCAGGTTTAATACCTTTTATATTTAAACTCGCTTTTTCTTATTCTTGTTTTACACATCATGCAAACACCATCAACTTCCAATGATGTTTTGGCATTTTTGTATTGAGCAAAGGTAGTTGTTCCTAATAAAAAAAAATTTAAAACCAACTATCCTCGAGGCAGTTCCGATAGCTATCGGGATCGAGGAATTCTTTTCGATTAAATGGTTAACAATTAGCTTTTTAATTTATGGTAGTAAAACGCTGGTAATAATAGAATTAAAATGATAGGCTGAATTAAAAATCTGCGAATATTAAAAAATAAATAATAATCTTCTTGTTTTGGATTTATAACAAAATACAAATACACTAAAATTAAAATAAAGTAAGCCACAGCATAAATTAAAACTGAAAACTTAATAATGCTTTTATCTTTAAAAAATACATACAAAATACTTAACGAAATAACAGTATTTAAAACAAAACGCAATGTTGTAAACGCTGTTACTTTTAAAACTTCGCGTCTGGGGCTATCTATGTATAAATAGTCGTTTTCAAAAAACGTTAAATACGGGTCATAAAACAATTCGCTTTCAAAAAACCTTATTAAAACCAACAGGCTAAATAGAAAAAAAAGCAATATGTATTTAGCTGCTTTATGCATCTTTCGTGTTTAATTTAGAAAAACGATTTACCCAAAAAATCCATAATAAAAATACCATACCATAAATAATGCCTGGGAATACTACTTTATGTAAAACCTCAGAATACTCTGGGTAGTGATACAAACCTAAACTCAAAAGAACAATACGAAACAGATTTACTACATAAATTAAAACACTACCAGCAAGGATGTAAAAAAAAGTAGTTTTCAATTTTCCAGAAAAGGCTACAATAAAAGACAAAAATAATATGATAACACTTATAGAATTACAGCCTTCAATAATTCGTGCTGTAAAGTTTCCGTTTAAAAAAAGTTTCATGGAAGGTTCATCGGAATGTGCTAAAACTTCAGCACTATAACCCAAAACATTTAATATATTTTCGGTTTGTTTTGCGACTAAATTCGTTATATAATCTGGGTAAAACTTTGAGCCATCAGAGTATTGCAAGTAAAACTTATATAATAAAGAACATACGGTATATACCAACAAAAATGTAAGTGTAAATTTTATTACCGCCTTGTATTTTACAAAAAGTGCCTTCACTCAAAAAATTAAATAAAATCTGGATACCGAAATTACAGCTTTTTAAATACTTTTACCAAAACTTTTCATTTTATGATTTTTGAAAACCTAAAACCACAAGTAGAATCTATTATTTCTAACACCAATATTGACAAAAAAGACCAACTTTTAAAAGTTTGTGAATTGCTTGAAACTCATATTAGCTATTATAATTGGGTTGGTTTTTATTTTAGAAATGGGAACAAAGAAGAACTAATTTTAGGGCCTTATGTTGGCGCACCAACAGACCATACGGTTATTCCTTTTGGAAAAGGTATTTGCGGACAAGTGGCTTTAAGTAATCAAAACTTTGTTGTGCCAGATGTAACTGCACAAGACAATTATATTGCCTGTAGCCTTACTGTAAAAGCAGAAATAGTAGTTCCAATTTTTGTAGATGGTAAAAATATAGGGCAAATTGACATTGACTCTAATACTCCTGACCCATTTACCGAAGCTGACGAACGTTTTTTAGAGTTTGTTTGTGCTAAAGTTGCTGAAATTTTATAGTTGTTAACAACTTCGCTTTTTAGTTGAAAAATCATCCGTTTTTCAAACTATTTCAACATACTAATTTTAAAGTAAATAAGTACTTTTGCCTTTTAGAATAAATCTGTGCAAAAGCATTCAAAAATTTAAATCAACACCACACTAATGAGCAACAAAAAAACCATAAAATCTGCGTTAATATCAGTTTTCAGTAAAGACGGATTAGAACCTATTGTCAAAAAATTAAACGACCAAGGTGTAACCATATACTCTACTGGTGGAACTGAAAAATTTATAAAAGATTTAGGCATTGATGTTATCCCTGTTGAAGATGTGACATCTTACCCATCTATTCTTGGTGGTCGTGTAAAAACATTGCATCCAAAAGTATTTGGCGGTATTTTAAACCGTCAAAATCACGAAGGTGATATTGCCGAATTAATTGAATATGAGATTCCGCAAATTGATGCCGTAATTGTTGATTTATATCCGTTTGAAAAAACAGTTGCTTCTGGCGCTAGCAATCAAGATATTATTGAAAAAATAGATATTGGTGGTATTTCATTAATTCGTGCGGCTGCTAAAAATTATGCTGATGTTATTTGTGTGTCTTCAGTTGATAATTATGTAGAATTTTTAGAATTAATATCTAAAAATAACGGCACTATTTCTGAGGAAGATAGAAAACGTTTCGCTGGAAAAGCTTTTAATGTTTCTTCGCATTACGATACTGCCATTTTTAATTACTTCAACAAAAATCATGAAGAAGCTGTTTTAAAAATTAGTGAAACCAACGGAAAGGTTTTACGGTACGGAGAAAACCCACACCAAAAAGGTTTTTTCTTTGGAGATTTTGATGAATTATTCAATAAACTTCATGGAAAAGAATTAAGTTATAATAACCTTTTAGATGTTGATGCCGCAGTAAATTTAATGCTAGAGTTTAAAAATGACGCACCAACATTTGCTATTTTAAAACACAATAATGCTTGTGGTTTAGCGCAGCGTGAAACACTTCATCAAGCTTACGTTGATGCATTAGCTGGCGATCCAGTTTCTGCTTTTGGTGGTGTTTTAATTAGTAATAAAGAAATTGATTTAGCTACCGCCGAAGAGATTCATAAGTTATTTTGTGAAGTGGTTATTGCGCCTTCTTTCTCTAATGAAGCTTTAGAACTCTTGAAAGGCAAAAAAAATAGGATTTTATTAATTCTTCACGATATTCCGTTTCCAGAAACAACTGTTAGAAGTTGTTTAAATGGAGTTTTAGTTCAAGATAGAAACAATATTACAGATTCTGTTGAAGGTTTAAAAAATGTAACTAATACTACACCTACAACTAACGAAATTGACGATTTAATTTTTGCTTCAAAAATTTGCAAGCACACAAAATCTAATACCATAGTTTTAGCAAAAAACAAACAGCTGTATGCTAGCGGAACTGGGCAAACCAGTCGTGTGGATGCTTTACAACAAGCTATTCATAAAGCGCAATCGTTTAATTTTGATTTAAAAGGTGCTGCTATGGCGAGTGATGCCTTTTTTCCGTTTCCCGATTGTGTAGAGATTGCAAAAAATGCTGGTATAACAGCCGTAATTCAACCAGGCGGTTCAATAAAAGATCAATTGAGTATTGATTATTGTAATGAAAACAATGTAGCCATGGTAATGACGGGCACAAGACACTTTAAGCATTAACAGCACATTTAATACGTTAAACACCGATAAAAAGTTTAAAATAAAAAGATACTTTATTTTAATATAATTTTGAACACCCATAAACCACATATATTTATTAACTTTTATTACATTTACGGGATTCATTTTCAAACCAATTAAAATCATTAATAGCACATGGGATTTTTCGACTTCCTAACCGAAGAAATTGCAATAGATTTAGGTACTGCAAATACACTTATTATTCATAACGACAAGGTTGTTGTTGATGCACCTTCTATAGTCGCCCGAGATAGAATTTCTGGTAAAATTATTGCCGTTGGGCAAGAGGCTAGCTTAATGCAAGGAAAAACTCATGAGAATATTAAAACCATCCGCCCTTTAAAAGATGGTGTAATTGCTGATTTTGATGCATCTGAGCAGATGATAAGTATGTTTATTAAAAACATACCTGCGCTAAAAAAGAAGTTTTTTACACCAGCTTTACGTATGGTTATTTGTATTCCTTCAGGGATTACTGAAGTTGAAATGCGTGCAGTAAAAGAAAGTGCTGAACGTGTAAATGGAAAAGAAGTTTACTTAATACATGAACCCATGGCTGCTGCTATTGGTATTGGTGTAGATATTATGCAACCAAAAGGGAATATGGTTGTTGATATAGGTGGAGGAACAACTGAAATTGCTGTTATAGCTTTAGGAGGTATTGTTTGCGACAAATCAGTTAAAATTGCAGGTGATGTTTTCACTAATGATATTGTGTACTACATGCGCACACAACACAACTTATATGTTGGCGAGCGAACAGCAGAAAAAATAAAAATACAAATTGGTGCTGCAACTGAAGATTTAGAATTGCCTCCAGAAGATATGAGCGTTCAAGGTAGAGATTTACTTACCGGAAAACCAAAACAGGTTTCTATATCGTATAGAGAAATAGCCAAAGCTTTAGACAAATCTATTTTGCGTATTGAAGATGCCGTTATGGAAACCCTAGGGCAAACACCTCCAGAATTAGCTGCCGATATTTATAACACTGGAATTTATTTAGCAGGTGGCGGCTCTATGCTTCGTGGTTTAGATAAGCGTTTATCTCAAAAAACAGATTTACCTGTTTATATTGCTGAAGATCCTTTGCGTGCTGTAGTTAGAGGTACTGGCATTACACTTAAAAACTTACCAAAATACAAAAGTGTATTGATAAAGTAAAAGGACAAATTAGGTAAATAACCCATGCAACAAATTATTAATTTTATAATAAGAAACAAAACGTTTTTGTTATTCTTGTTGCTGTTTTCTATTTCTATAATTTTCACTATTCAATCGCATTCGTATCATAAAAGTAAGTTTATAAATTCGGCTAATTTTTTAACAGGCGGAATTTACAATACGGTAAATAATGTTTCTGGGTATTTCGATTTGAAATCTCAGAATCAAATTCTATCTGAAGAAAATAATCGATTAAAATCACTTTTATATAACGCTGAAAACAATAACGATTCTACTTATATTGATAGTGTAACTTTCATAAACCAGTATAGATTTACATCAGCTAATATAATACGGAATTCGTTTTCGGCAACAGACAACATGCTACTAATAAATAAAGGCAAAAATGATAGTATAAAAGAAGATTTTGGAGTTATTACAAGTAAGGGGCTTTTAGGTATTATTAATAAAACAAGTAATAATTATGCAACTGTAATTTCTATTTTAAATACCACGAGCAATATTAGTGCTAAGTTGAAAAAATCAAATCATTACGGCTCACTAACTTGGAATGGCAAAGACCCTAACATAACGCAACTTGTTGATATACCAAAGGTTGCAAATGTTAAAATTGGAGACACTATAGTAACCTCTGGCTTATCTTCAATTTTCCCCAAAGGTATTTATGTAGGAACCATTGAAAATTTTAAACTTGATGATGCTGAAAATTATTATGAAATTAATGTGAAATTATTTAACGATATGACCAGCGTTGAACATGTTTATATTATAGAAAATATTGATGCTAAAGAAATCAATAATTTGTTAATACCAAACTAAATGAATACTGCTATTTCTATAAATATCATACGTTTTTTAGTTTTAGTGCTATTTCAAGTATTGATAGGTAATCATATTAACTTTTTAGGGTACATTAACCCATATATTTACATTCTTTTTATTATTCTTTATCCAACAAAAAACAATAGAGCTTTATTTATTTTTCTTAGTTTTCTATTGGGTTTATCAATTGATTTATTTTCTGATTCTGGTGGTATTCATGCCGCTGCTTCGGTATTTATTGCATTTATAAGACCATTATTACTCAGGTCTTCTTTTGGTGTTCAATATGAAAATTATGCAATTAAATTTGATAATGTAGAATTTGGTGCAAAACTAAGTTACATCACATTTTTAACTTTAATCCATCACATAATTCTATTTTATTTAGAAATATTTAGCATTTCTAAGATACTTTTAGTGCTTCAAAAAACGTTATTCTCAAGTATATTTACTATTTTATTGTGCGTATTAATAACTATAATTTTTAGTAGAAAAACCAAATGAGACAATTTTTACTTTTTTTTTCAATAATCCTTGTAGGTCTAGTTTTTTTATCAAGACTCTTTTATCTGCAAGTTTACGATACAAACAACTACAGTTTATTAGAAGATAATGCCATCAGAAAAGTTTATGATTACCCCAAAAGAGGCTTTGTTTACGATAGAAACGGGGAACTTCTAGTTGCCAATCAACCATCATATGATGTCATGGTAATTCCTAGAGAAGTAAAGCCATTAGATACCATAGAATTTTGTAAATTGTTAAAAATCAGCAAAGATCAATTTATTAGTAAATTAAATAAAGCTTATCATTATTCTCCTAGATTGCCATCGCCATTTGTACCGCAGCTTTCAAAAAAAGACTACGCTGTTTTACAAGAAAAAATGCGAAAGTTTGAGGGCTTTTACATTCAAAAACGTTCATTAAGATATTACCAAACAACAATAGGGGCAAATGTTTTAGGCGATATTGGCGAGGTAAACAATGGTGATATAAGTAAAGACCCCTATTACAAAATGGGTGATTTAAAAGGCAAACAAGGTATTGAGGCTTCTTACGAAAAAACGTTACGCGGTGTAAAAGGCATTAAGCGTATTCTTAGAGATCGATTTAATCGAAATATTGGCTCTTTCAAAGAAGGTAAATATGACACCATACCTGAACAAGGCAAAGATATTACCATAACCATTGATGCAAAATTGCAAGCCTATGGTGAATTGCTAATGAAAAACAAACGTGGTGGTATTATCGCTATCGAGCCTTCAACAGGAGAAATATTAGCTATGATTTCTGCACCAACTTACGACCCAAATATTTTGGTAGGAAGAGACCGCTCAAAAAATTTTACAACACTTTATTATGACACCATAGCTAAACCATTATTTGATAGAAGTTTGAAAGCGCAATATCCACCAGGATCACCTTTTAAAGTTTTGAATGCACTTATAGGGTTACAGGAAAACGTTGTGACCACCGATGAAAAATTTGGTTGTCGAATGGGATATTATTTAGGCAGTAGAAAGCTTACAGGTTGTCATCATCATAAGACCCCGCTAAGCATGAATGGTGGTATTGCACTATCGTGTAATGCTTATTTTGTAAATGTTTATAGAAGAATTATTGAAAAATATGACAAGCCTCATGACGGTATGGATGTGTGGAGTAATCATATTAAAAGTTTCGGTTTAGGAAATTATTTGGGCTACGATTTAAAAATTGGAAACAAAGGACGTATTCCTGATGGTGATTTTTACGATAAGTGGTATGGAAAAAATAAGTGGGCTTCAACCTATAACATCTCTAATGCTATTGGGCAAGGCGAAGTAGAAGCTACTCCTATTCAATTAGCAAATATGGTTGCAGCGATAGGAAATAGGGGTTATTTTTATACACCTCATATTATAAAATCTATTGAAGGCGAGACTATTGATGAAAATTATACAACGCCAAAATATACCACGATTGACAAAGAACATTTTGAACCTGTAGTACAAGGCATGTTTGATGTTTTCAACAATGGTACAGCTGCATCATTGAGAGTAAAAGATATCGAAATATGTGGTAAAACAGGAACTGCGGAAAATTTTATGAAAATTGATAGCTTAACAACACAATTAACAGACCACTCTATATTTGTTGCTTTTGCTCCAAAAGATAACCCTAAAATTGCCGTTGCAGTTTTTGTAGAAAACGGCTATTGGGGTAGTCGATTTGCTGGTAAAATTACCAGTTTAATAATTGAAAAATACCTAAAAGGAACAATAACAAGAACAGATTTAGAAGATTGGCTTTTAAAACACAGTTTGGAAAATGAATACGCAAAACCTTATTCTGGCGAACCCTTTTATATTAATGATAAAACCACTTTACAAACTGTTGAAGACAAAGAATATTTACAATTAAAAGCGCTCTTAAACAAAATGAATACTGAAAATTAATGTTAAGAGAGTCACACAAACATTTTCGGTTTGATTGGATAACTATTGTTCTTTTTCTTCTTATAGTTGGTTTTGGGTGGTTAAATATTTTATCGGCTTCTCATTCTGGTTATGATATAAATTATTTTGATTTATCACAACCTTTTGGAAAACAACTTGTTTTTATTTTTTTAACCTTTGGTTTAATTATAGTGTTATTAGCTATAGATACCAAATTTTATGAACGCTTTTCTAGTGTTATTTACATCGTATCTATGCTATCGCTTTTGGGCCTTTTTATATTCGGTAAAAACGTAAATGGTGCTACATCTTGGTATGCTATTGGCGGTATGACTTTACAACCCAGTGAGTTTGCTAAAGCTGCGACTGCACTGGCGGTAGCCAAAAACATAAGCGACTTAAATACGAATATTAAAAACTTTAAAGATCAAATACAAACGTTCATCATCATCATTCTACCAGCTATTTTGGTATTACTCCAAAATGACACTGGTAGTACAATAGTTTACGGCGCATTCTTTTTTGTTTTGTACAGAGAAGGGCTACCAAAATATTATCTATATATTGGAGTTTCCGTTATTTTATTATCTGGTTTGTCTTTAAAATTTGGAGTCATAATCACATCTATACTTGCGATTTTAATCATGACTGCATTTCATTTTTTGAGCAAGAAAAAACTAAAAATTTTCCAATCTATATTTATCTTAATAGTAGCCATTGGAATTACTTTTACAGTAAAAATATTTTATGAAAGTATATTACAACCACACCAACAAGATAGGATAAGTCTATGGTTGCGTTTAGAAAAAAATCCTGAAAAATTAGAGCAAATGAAAAAAACATTTGCCTATAATTTAAACGAATCTGAAAAGGCAATAAGCTCTGGTGGTTTTACAGGAAAAGGCTTTATGGAAGGCACCCGTACTACAGGGAAATTTGTACCAGCACAACACACTGATTATATTTTTAGTACCGTGGGCGAAGAGTGGGGCTTTTTGGGAAGCGCTTTTGTAATAGTTCTTTTTGTGCTGCTTTTACTTAGAATATTACATTTAGCCGAATTGCAAAAATCGCAATTTAGTCGAGTTTATGGCTACAGTGTTGCCGCTATTATATTTATTCATTTTTTAATAAATATTGGTATGGTAATGGGCTTAATTCCAACCATCGGTATTCCTTTACCATTATTTAGCTATGGCGGCTCTGGACTATGGGCATTCACTATTTTAATCTTTATTTTCATTAAATTAGATTCAAATCGAATCAACGAATGGTAGTACATAACGAGCTTTTAATTATTTCTCTCAGATGAAAAAAACAGTTCTTATCATTTTTGCTTCTTTTATAATTTCAAACTGTTCTAGTACAAAAAACATCCGTAATAGTTCATTTTCAAAAGAAGAGAGCCAATTAGTTTTAAGTGCTAATAGTCTAGTGCCTATGCGCGTTTTTAAAATTACCAACAAAAAAGATTCACTTGTATTACGAACAAAAAGCAGTTATGTAAAAGCAAACCCAAATGATGTGGTTTTACAACAATTTGTTAAACGGCTTTATGCTACAGTTAGAGATAGTATGTCTTTGGGTGTTGGTATTGCAGCACCTCAAGTTGGTGTTTTAAAAAATATTATTTGGGTACAACGTTTTGATAAAGAAAACGTACCCTTTGAAGTGTACTTAAACCCAAAAATTGTAAAATACTCAAAAGAAAAACAAACTGTTAAAGAAGGTTGTTTATCTATACCCAATAGATCTGACACCTTAAATAGTAGAGCGTTTACTATTAACATAGAATATGACACCATGCTAGCTGAACATAAAACTGAAACTATTGAAGGATTTACATCAGTTATATTTCAGCATGAAATAGATCATTTAAATGGTATTTTATATTTAGATCATTTAAAAAAAGAGGTTCGTGATGCTAAAAAGTAAATAGTCTTAAAAAAACTCTCGATACTGCATCACCCTAAAATCAAACGTGTTAAATTTTGGGCTTTTAGCTTTAAGTTGCTGGTAAAGCGGTATTCTACTTATTGAAATATTGGCAGCTCCAGAGCTTGAAGTTAGTGATACGGTTTTTATTGTTCTTTTCACCTCATGAGATTGTATAATTTTACTCGCAATTACAGGTAATTGGAATTGATGAATTCTTGGAACTTCGTTTGAAACCAAATCCAATTTTAAATTATAGGTTTTTAAATGTTTTCTAAAAAAATATTCAGGGCCGTTTTTACTATTTCCGCCTGTAAATAATAAAGTATTTATATTCGGGAACTGGTTTAAATAATCTATGATATCTCTAAGTTTTACGTTATTCATTCCTAAATCGGAGGCATCAATTTTACTACGCTCACAACTTGCTACAATATCGCAAACACCCATTTTACTTTGAATTAAAAACTGCTTTCTTTCTTCAATGGCTTCTTCTGAATTATCATAGCGGAAGTTCAAACCATGAATTTTATCTATAAATAACCAAAGCGAATTATAATAACTTCCATAACAAAAATTAACATCCTTTTCTAAAAGTTCTCCAATTGAAAAACGTGGTGGTGGCAATGTGCCTACAATTAATTTTGTAGTTTCTTTTGTAATAAATGGTTTATATGGATGTTTATGTTTAAACATGTTTTACTTGATTTTTAAGCTAAAATTCAGTATTTTAACTGAAAGATAAAAGTAAATTATTTATTATGGGAAAAGGAGATAAAAAAACAAAACGAGGAAAAATAAATAGAGGTACTTTTGGAGCACGACGCCCTAGAATTAAAAAGAAACCATCTATAGAAAGCAAAATAAGTATAGGCAACAAGGCCAAAGCGAAGCAGTAGATTTATTTATTTTCAGATAATAATTTTTCAGCTTCAATAAAAGTTAAACGATACAAACGTCTATTTGGTTTTGTCATGTGCTCATATTCATCACAAATATCTTGTAATATTTCTGTGCCATCTGCTTTATTTTCTCTGCTCGACAAAAACTTAGCCAATACTAGGCGCTCTTCGTAAAAAGAATAACGTGTATCTATTTGTCTTAAATTAATTTCGGCAGCTTCAAAATCACCTAACTTCTCTAAAGCTAATCCATATAAAAACTGTGTTTTAGATTTTTTAAATTCTGGTTTATCTTTTACTTTTTCAGCATACAAAATAGAATTCTTATAATCTTCAAGAGCAGAATATGTTTCTACCAACTTACTAATTACATAAAAGTTATTTTGCGATACATCATCCAAAGCTTCTAAATAATGTATTAATGCATTATTATAATCTTTAATTTCAAGATAAGCATCTGCTAAATTAACTCTGTTTTGATAAGATTCTGAAAACTGAAGTTGCTTTTCTAAATCGGTAATTTTTTTCGTTGGATTTATAATGTGATTGAATTCATTAGTTATTTTTTCAGCATCTTGTTTATTATACACTTGAGTTACCAAATAAATAATACAACCAATTAGAGGAACAAAAAATATTAAAAACGCCCAATAATAGGAGTTTCTGTTTTTATACATGTGGTATAAACAATAGGCTTGAAAAGCTATGATGAGATAGTAATACATAATTACCTTATAAAAACTAAATCGTTGGGTTTTGACATGGGTTCGCTAAAGTTATACCCGCCGTAATTAAAACCTTTTAAATCGTCCATAGATTTGGCATTTGTATCAACAACATATCGTGCCATTAAACCGCGAGCTTCTTTGGCAAAAAATGAAATTATTTTATATTTACCGTTTTTAAAATCTTTAAAATTTGCAGTAATTACTGGTACTTTTAATGCTTTAGTATCAACTGCTTTAAAATACTCGTTACTAGCTAAGTTTAAAAATAACTCATCATCTTCTAATTCTTCATTTAAAGCTATTGTGATGTCTTTTTTCCAGAATTCATAAAGATTTTTTTTTCTACCAACGGGTAATTTCGTTCCCATTTCTAAACGATACGGCTGAATTAAATCGGTTGGTTTTAACACACCGTATAAACCCGATAAAATACGAACGGTATTTTGCAATGTTTCAATTTTTTCCTGTGGAATGGTGTAAGCATCCAAGCCTCTGTATACATCGCCATTAAACGCATAAACAGCTGGTCGTGCATTTTCTGGAGTAAAAGGCACTTCCCAATCTTGATTGCGTTGATGATTTAATTGTCCTAAAGCATCAGAAATACTCATGAGTTTTGATAAGCCTTTTGCTGATTTTGTTTTAAGCAGTTTATTTAAACGTTCCGATTGTTTTAAAAACTGTGCTTCTGTATATTGAGCCGTTGGTAATGGGCTTTCAAAATTGAGTGACTTTGCTGGTGATAATACTAATTTCATGAATAATACTATTTTTTGTCATTCCCGCGAAGGCGGAAATCTCATATTTCTTTTATTTTCAAATTTACGATTACTAATTTACTTTAGAAATTTAAGATTAGAATTATTTGTGATGAGATTATAAATGGAATTGATGTTGAAATTTAAAAAACTTGACTTTGTAAAAAATTTCACCTAATTTCGTTTAACAGCTGATATAAAATATTAAAACGATTTCATGTCATTAAGGCATTACCTTTAATTGAAAATGAGTATAGTTAAACTTCTTTATAAAATCTTAGGAATCAAACCAAATATGGGAAATGGGTCAGAATTAGACTTATTGTCTATAGGGCAGTTATGCTCAGTTTGCAGCAGACCTGCTGCAAAAATTGAAATTATTAGAGATAAAAACACTTCTGAACAAAGATGGAATCTAATATATTCAGGACCTGGTGGTAGTAATGGAAACGGTGATTTAATTAGTGAAGAAAGGAAAGAAAACCTCCTAACTCTATTCAAAAAGCCTTACAATTTACAAGAAATAAAAAAAGAGTTTTATGATATGGCTGGTTGTTGTTTGAAATGCGAAAAATTCTATTGTTCAACTCATTGGAATATTAGTGCAACAGGATACGGAAAATGTCCTGAAGGGCATGGACAATCATTAGACCCTCATTATTGAAGCAGGAAAAAATAGAAACTAAAGGTAACACGGTGTCTATAATTAATTGCTTGAGGCTGTGTGTACTCGGAAAATCCTTCGGATTTCCCTAACGTTCGGTTTCCTTTTACTAAATTAACCTGTAGCCATATTTCAGGACAAGACACTTCTAAAAATCACTCCAATTCCTGATGCTTCGAATAGGTTTTCCACTTTTCAATACACTGTTTCATATCATCTGGAACTGGCGTTTCAAAACTCATAAACTTTCCCGTTTTTGGGTGTACAAAGCCTAAGGTTTTAGCGTGTAAGGCTTGCCGTGGTAAAACTTTAAAACAATTATCTACAAACTGTTTATATTTAGTAAATGTGGTACCTTTTAAAACACGTTCGCCACCGTAGCGCTCATCGTTAAACAAGGTATGCCCTATATGTTTCATGTGCACGCGTATTTGGTGCGTGCGACCTGTTTCAAGTTTACAAGACACTAAAGTGACGTAACCCAAACGCTCTAAAACTTTGTAATGCGTAACGGCAGGTTTACCTTTATCGGCGGCGTCATCTAAAAAAACAGTGTTTTGTAATCGGTTTTTAGGATGACGACCAATGTTACCTTCAATAGTGCCTTCGTCTTCTTCCATATTTCCCCAAACAATAGCCACATATTCGCGTTCGCTAGTTTTATTGGCAAACTGCAACGATAAATGGGCCATAGCTTGTTCGGTTTTTGCAACCACTAAAAGTCCGCTAGTATCTTTATCAATTCTATGTACTAAACCTGGACGCTCGCTAGAGTTGTTAGGTAAATTATCAAACCTGTAAATTAAGGCATTAATAAGCGTTCCTGAATAGTTTCCGTGACCTGGATGCACAACCATTCCTGGAGGTTTATTTACTACTAAAAGCGTATCGTCTTCATAAACCACATCAATATCAATATCCTCACCAACCAATAAATTTTCAAATGGCGGATGCGCAAATAATACACGAATAGAATCAAAGGGTTTTACTTTATAGTTTGATTTTACAGCAACGTCATTTACAAAAATACTTCCATCTTTTGCTGCAGCCTGAATTTTATTTCGGGTGGCATTTTCAATAAAATTCATTAAATATTTATCGATTCGAAGTGGTGTTTGCCCTTTATCTACCGTAAATGCATGATGCTCGTAAAGGTTGTCTTGGTCTGGTAATTGCGGTGTATAATCGTCCATATTATGGTCGGTTACCATTACCTAAAACTAAATCTATAACTGATGTTTTAGCCAACTCATCACCTTCGTTTATCGTTTTTCCTTTATGAGTCATTTTAAGTACTAAATCTTTACCAATATTGTTTACGTAAGTCAGTTTTCCTACTTTAAAGCCTAAAGCTTCCAAAGTTGGTTTCGCTTGTCTGAATGTTTTTTCTTTTAAATCGGGAACACCAATTTTTCGATAACCAGACGGATTAAGCGTAATGTATATTTTTCTATTCTCTTTAACTTTTTCTCCTGCTGGTGGCTCTTGTTCAATAACCGAAAACTTTGGATAATCTGGATTATAATTTGCAGAATCTTGTATTTGCATTACCAACTTATTCTCTTTTAATGCTATTTGAGCAACACTTATAGATTTTCCAGTTAAATCTGGAACAGTTTCAAATTCACCATGATTTGTTGATATATTTAACCATTTTAGCATAATAAAACTCAATACAACAATGGCTACAATTGCTAATAAAATTTGTTTCAAAAAGGTTTTACTGCTTAAAAATTTTATGATGCTCATGTATAGAATTTTGATTACGCAAATATATAAAAACAGAACTGTTTTTTCTTTTGCAATATATATGATATTTTAGCTTAACTAATAATAGGTACGTTTTATTGTAGGTTTTTAGATTGATATTTAATTAATTCATTTTTGATGAAAAAAAATATTGCCATTATTATGGGTGGATATTCAAGCGAATATCAAATTTCTTTAAAAAGCGGGCAGGTTGTTTTTGAAACACTAGACCCCTCAAAATACAATGCTTTTAGAATTCATATTTTTAAAGATAAATGGGTGTATGTTGATGAGAGTGACACTGAATATCCCATTGATAGAAATGATTTCTCCATTAATATAGATAGTTATAAAGTTACTTTTGATTGTGTGTTTAACGCCATACACGGCTCTCCCGGTGAAGATGGTTTTATGCAAGCCTACCTTAAATTATTAAATATACCACAAACTAGCTGCAATATGTATCAAGCCAGTTTAACGTTTAATAAACGAGATTGCTTAAGTGTTTTGAAACCTTATGGTATAAAAACTGCTGAATCGTTTTATTTAAATTTAGGTGATAACATAAATGAAAATAGTATAATAGAGAAAGTGGGCTTACCCTGTTTTGTTAAAGCTAATAAGGCTGGAAGTAGTTTTGGAATAACTAAAGTACATAAAAAAGAAGATTTACAAAACGCTATAAATGTGGCTTTTAAAGAAGATGACGAGATTATAATTGAATCATTTTTAGATGGCACCGAAGTGTCTGTAGGTGTTATAAAATACAAAGGAGAAACTAAAGTACTACCCATCACAGAAATTGTTTCTGAAAATGATTTCTTCGATTATGAAGCAAAATACTTAGGAAAATCTCAAGAAATAACACCTGCACGGTTAACAAAAGAGCAAGAAAGTAAAGTTAATACTATGGCTCAAAAAATTTACGACGTTTTAAAAATGACGGGGTTTAGTAGAAGTGAGTTTATTTTTAAAGATGGCGAACCACATTTATTAGAAATGAATACCGTACCTGGTTTAACCCGAGAAAGTATTTTACCGCAACAAGCTGCTGCTGCAGGAATTAGCATGAGTGACTTATTTGATAATGCGATTGAAGAGGTGCTTAAATAGCCGTAGTTATCAATTCCAGTATTTAATAAACACTTATTTTTAAACACAAACTAAACCAAAACTTATGATTTTTTACGGCACAAATTCCTCTAGATTAAAAAATGGACAACTACCAAATGTAACTTGCCCTAGTTGTGAAAACCAAACCTCAATGACATATAACGTTTTTGGAAAATATGCTTACATTTATTGGATTCCACTTTTTCCAATGGGAAAAGTAAACGTTTTAGAATGCAACCATTGCAAGCGCACCTATAAACTAAAAGAACTACCAGAACAAATTCAACGTAAATTTCAAACCGAAAAACATACTGGTATTCCGTTTTTACATTTTAGTGGTTTAGCTATTATTTTATTGGTTATTGCCTATTTTTCATATTCGGGCTCTAAGCATAAAGAAGATAAGGCAGAATTTATAAAAGCCCCTTCAGTTGGAGATATTTACTCCCTCCCTTCTTCATCAAAAGGACAATACACAACTATGAAAGTAACTAGTATAACTAACGATAGTGTTTACTTTATACTTAATGATTACGAAATTGCTAAAAAAAGTGCTATCTATAAAATAGATAAAGCAGCTAACTATACTAATTACATTGAAGGTTATACTAAAGAAGAAATAGTATCTTTATATGATGATAAAACTATTTTTAATATAGATAGAGAGTAAAAAGATTCCTGTCTTCGCAGGAAAGCCAAAAATAAATCAATGAAACGAGCTATTTTCCCAGGATCTTTTGATCCATTAACATTAGGACATTACGATATTATAAAACGTGGTGTTACCCTTTTTGATGAAATTATTGTAGCTATTGGTGTAAATGCTGATAAAAAATATATGTTCTCGCTTGATGAGCGTAAACGTTTTATTGAAAAAGCTTTTGCTAATGAACCCAAAGTAAAAGTTATGACCTATAAAGGTTTAACCGTAGATTTTTGTAAAGAAATTGAAGCCGAATTCATATTAAGAGGCTTAAGAAACCCAGCCGATTTTGAGTTTGAAAAAGCCATTGCACATACCAACAGGCATTTATCAACCATTGAAACTGTTTTCCTTTTAACTGCTGCACGCACCTCTTTTATAGCGTCTTCCATAGTGCGCGATGTGATTAGAAATAATGGTGATTACACAAAGTTGGTTCCAGATAGTGTACGCGTCAAATAATTATTAATACATGTATTTTAGGTTAAAACTAAAAATTTATTTTATCGTTGCTTTTTTGATGTTGTTATCCTGCAACAAAAATAAAACTGTAGAAACTGAAACTAAATTATTCAAAAACATGCACAGAAATGATAGTATAACACTCTCTAAAGAACTTAAAGACTTAGAGCCTTTAATGCTTGATAAAACAGGTGTTTATGTGCTTGAAGATGGAAGCGGATCTATGGTTGCAAGAGCTTGGTTAACGGAGTATTCTGAAAAAACTATTGATATTCAATACTTTATTTTTTCAACAGACAATATTGGACTTATCGCCTGTGATTATTTGGTTAGAGCAGCAGATAGAGGTGTAAACGTGCGTATTCTTGTTGATGATATTATGGTTGATGCTGATGTTGAGGATATTTTAACGTTTAGTTCTCATGAGAATATTACGGTTAAAATATATAATCCAGGTGTTAATTTAGGGAAAAATATTTTTCAGAAAATTGGCAAATTTGCAACCGATTTTAAATCTGCAAACCAACGCATGCACAACAAAACCTTTATTGTTGATGACAAAGTAGTCATTACTGGTGGCAGAAATATAGCCAATGAATACTTTGATTACAGCCATGAATATAATTTTAGAGACCGAGATGTCCTTTTAATAGGCAAGGAAGTAGAAAATGTAAAAAAATCGTTTGATGAATTTTGGACTAGTTCACTAAGTCAAGATGTAAACACTTTGGTTGATATAGAAGGCAAAAACACAAATGCTAAAAATCGATTTGACAAATTACATGCCTATGCTAATGATCCAGAAAATTTCTGGCCACAAGTAAGAAAACGTATTGAAAAGTTGCCAGAAACATTCGATAATATTAAAAAATCTGGAAATTTAGTTTGGTTGGAAGATGTTCGTTTTATTTCTGATAAACCAGGTAAAAATGATGAGGATACTAGTTTAATTGGTGGTGGTCTTTCAACTTTTTCGCTTATTAAATTAGTAAAAAATGCTAAATCTTCTATTGAGATACAAACACCATATTTAATCACCTCAATACTTAGTAGAACGCTTTTTAAAGAAGCTGTTGATCGTGGCGTAAAAATTAGAATTCTCACCAACAGTTTAGCCTCAACAGATAATGTTGAAGCCTTTAGCAGTTACCAAACAGATAGAGAAGCCTTGTTAAAAACTGGAGTTAAAATATTCGAATTTAGGCCAGATGCTGAAGAACGCACAAAAGTGATGACTGGAGAATTACAAGAAGAGTTAGACTACAAACCTACGTTTGGACTCCATGCAAAGTCAATGATTGTGGATAATAAAATTACTGTTATTGGCACATTTAATTTAGACCCAAGAAGCGCTAATTTAAATACAGAATGTATTGTTATTTTAGAATCTGAAAAAATATCAAAAGGTGTTTTAGAAGGTATGGAAATAGAGTTTAAACCTGAAAACTCTTGGGAAACAACATTAGATTTTAATCCAGATTCTGAAGTTAGTAACTACAAGCGTTTAAAAACCTGGACAAGAAAAATAATTCCGAAAGAGATTTTATAAATCAGTAGTATTTTCAGATTAATTCGTAACATTTCTTAAATATTTTATACTAATAAAGTAAACCAACTATTTAAGAATTCATGTTACATTCTATTACATATTTACTTTTTAAACTTAATTTAATGCAGCCATCTGAGAGAACAATTCACTTTTGGATGTATGATTTACAGGTTGAAAAGTTAGAGTATGCTTTAGAACACGGAAACTATAAAACTAGAAAATTAGCTGCAGAAGCTTTAGAGCGCGTAGGCAAACCATCTTCAATCCCTGCACTTTTGAAAGCGATAAGCGATAAAGTTCAAAACGTATCTATTGCTGCATTAAATGCTTTAGAAAAAATTGGTGGAGAAGATAGCTTAGTTAAAACTATTATTAAAAAACGATTTAATTGGACTAAAGATGTTCGTGCTAAAAATGCTAAATATGAAGCTAATAAAGATAAGAAGTATAAAATTTATCGTTGGGAACGTGCTAGTAAAAAATCTTTTGAACGTGTAAAAGAACAGCTAAAAAAACCGATGAGATAGGTGTTGGGTGTTAAAAAGTATAACTTCTAACTTCTAACTAAAATTTATATTCTGAAAGCCCTTTGGTGAATGCCTCAGGGTTTTCGGCTAAATGATAACGAGGGTCGTCAATATCTTCAACAATAACCTCTCTAAACTTAGGACTTGATTTGTAGAGTAATATTTTACAATCTTCACTTAAATGTTTTAGTTTGATTGTTTTTCCTTCCGCTTCATATTTATTCACTAAATTAAAAATGGCTTCTAATGCAGAATGATCGCTTATTCGAGATTCAACAAAGTCAATTTCCACATGTTCAGGATCATTTTTCACATCAAACTTATCGTTAAAAGCTAAAATTGACCCAAAAAATAAAGGTCCCCAAATTTCGTAAACATTCGTACCATCTTCTTTCATGCGCTTGCGCGCACGAATACGTTTCGCATTTTCCCAAGAGAATACCAAAGCACTAATAATTACACCTGCGATTACAGCTATGGCCAAATCGAAAATAACCGTTAATGCAGATACTGCTACTAAAACAATAACATCACTAAATGGAATTTTATTTAAAATACGGAAACTACTCCACGCAAATGTGCCAATTACAACCATAAACATAACGCCAACCAAAGCAGCAATAGGTACTTGCTCAATTAATCCGGAAGCAAAAAGAATAAATACTAATAATAAAACAGCGGCTACAATTCCAGAAAGCCTACCTCTACCGCCACCTTTTATATTAATAAGCGATTGTCCAATCATAGCGCAACCACCCATACCGCCAAAAAGTCCAGTAACAATATTTGCTCCACCTTGAGCTAAACATTCTCTGTTAGTATTTCCTCTTGTTTCTGTTAATTCATCTACAAGGTTTAAAGTCATTAATGATTCTATTAATCCAATGGCAGCAAGAATTACTGCGTAAGGAAAAATAAATTTTAAAGTCTCTAAATTAAAAGGAACTTTACTAAAAATATCTGTTTGAAATTGTGGCAAACCACCTTTTAAACCTTCACCTCCACCATCACGAATAAAACTTCCAACAGTAGCCACATCTAAATTACCGAATATTACAATTGCTGAAACTACTAAAATAGCAACCAAAGCTTCAGGTAATTTTTTGGTGAGTTTTGGCAAACCGAACATAATTCCCATGGTTAAAGCAACTAGACCAACCATGATCCATAATTGAGTTCCTGAAAACCAATCACCTGTTGCGTTTTTAAACATTCCTAATTGGGATAGAAAAATAACAATGGCTAAACCATTTACAAACCCCATCATTACTGGGTGCGGAATCAATCTTACAAACTTACCAAGCTTAAAAACACCCGCTAACATTTGTATAATTCCCATTAAAATAACCGTTGCAAATAAATAGTAAAGACCTAAATTTTCGCTGGCTTCACCCATAGCGTTTCCTTCTGCAACTAAACTTACCATAACTACAGCTAAAGCCCCAGTTGCACCACTAATCATTCCTGGTCGACCTCCAAATATTGAGGTAATTAATCCAATCATGAATGCAGCGTAAAGCCCGACTAAAGGATCTACACCAGCTACAAAAGCAAAAGCTACAGCTTCTGGAACTAAGGCTAAAGCGACTGTAATTCCACTTAAAATGTCATTTTTAGCATTTGCAGCACGCTTTCTAATAAACTCGGTCATGATTATTTTTTTGAAGCCACAAATTTAAGCTTAATAAATTGACTAGCAAGAGAAGCATTCTATTTTACTTTTTATACAAACTATAACGTTTGAATATTATTTAAGCACATCAATTTCATTTAGCCAAGCCAAAGCATCTTCACGTTTATTAAACCAACTTATTTCCCAATTTAAATTGGCGTTTAAGCTTAATAAAGTTTCACTAGACATGAGCCCGCCATGGGTACTTAAAAGAACAGCTAATTTTTTAATTTTATCAAAATTAACAATAGCCTTTTGTGCTTCAAAAGTATATGTGTAAGCGTGTTTTCTGTTTACAAGTAAATAAAATGGAGCCTTGAGATTATTCAGAAGAAAATTGTGATACTCTTTAACTTGAGTTACGTTCATTTCAATACCATCATCAACAACAATTTCAGCTAAATTATTGTTGAGCTTTATTATAGTTCCAAACGACATCTTATAATTTTTCATATCAATCTATTTTGACAGATTTCTATAAAATTATAAACACACAAACACGAATAATAGCAACAACCGATACAAGTTAATCATTTTCATTAAGTTTTTCACTTAGAAAAAGGTATTTTGTTTAGAAATTGTAGATTTATAAAAATAAATTAGAAAATGAAAAAAATTCTTGGGCTATTACTTTTAATATTTTCGTGTAATACTTCGAATGAAAAACCTTCTTTTGATTTTGAAACACATTTTGAAAAATCGAATGGAATTGAAACTGCAACATACAAACAAACTATAGCGTTTTATGAAGCCTTAGCCGAGAACTATTCTGAAATATCTATTGTTAGTATTGGAGAAACCGATTCTGGAAAACCATTACATATAATCACATTAAATACAGATGCAGAATTCAATTTTAAAACTATTAGAAAGAATAAGCGAATTATGCTTATTAATAACGGCATTCATCCAGGAGAGTCTGATGGTATTGATGCAACTATGATGCTTTTTAGAGATTTGGTTAATGGAAAAATTAAAGCTCCAAAAAATACTGTTTTAGTTACTATACCAATTTATAATATTGGTGGTAGTTTAAACAGAAACTCATCCACAAGAACTAATCAAAACGGACCAAAAGAATATGGTTTTAGAGGAAATGCAAGGAATTATGATTTGAATCGCGATTTTATTAAGTGTGACACCAAAAACGCTAAAACATTTACTGAAATTTTTCATTTAATAAAACCAGATGTTTTTATAGACAATCATGTAAGTAATGGCGCTGATTATCAATATACACTCACACATTTATTTACACAACATAATAAATTAGGCGGCGATTTAGGTTATTATATCAACACTAAAATGATGCCTAATTTGGAACAAAAATTAGTCGAAAAAGCTTGGGATATTACACCCTATGTGAATGTATTTAACCAGGTTCCAGAAGAAGGGTTTTCGCAATTTATGGATTACCCAAGATATTCAACAGGCTACACAACACTATTTAATACTCTAGGAATGATGGTTGAAACCCACATGCTAAAGCCCTACAAAATGCGTGTTGAAGGTACTTACCAACTTATGAAAAGTATGATTGAAATTACTGAAGAAGATGGCGAAAAGATTTCTAAGCTCCGAAACAATGCTTTAATTGAAATTCAAAATCAGAAAAGCTACACTCTGGATTGGGAAATTGATACCACAAAAAGTTCTTCTTTAAATTTTAAAGGTTTTGAAGCTGAATTAATTCCTAGTAAAATAACTGGTGCTAACAGATTAAAATATGACCGTTCGAAACCATTTACAAAAGAAGTTAACTATCAAAATTATTTCAAATCTAGTCTTGAAGTACAAATTCCAAAAGCATACATTATTCCGAAAGGTTGGCATCATGTGATCAATCTATTAAAATTGAACCAAGTTGAAATGTCTTCTTTTGAAAAAGATACCATTATAAATGTTGAATCTTATAGAATTTCAGATTATAAAACACGTCAAGCACCATACGAAGGTCATTATCAGCATTACAATACTGCAATTGATAAAACATTAAAAAACATCGGTTTTCTTAAAGGTGATTTTATTATAAACACCCATCAAAATGCCATACGTTATTTAATAGAAACTTTAGAACCGCAGGCTCCAGATTCGTTTTTTAATTGGAATTTCTTCGATACTATTTTACAGCAAAAAGAAGGTTTTTCACCTTACGTTTGGGAAGATAAAGCTGAAGAATTATTAAATAATAATGAAGAATTAAGAATTGAATTTGAAACTAAAAAACAAACCGATAAAGCGTTTAATGATAGCTGGTACGTGCAACTAGATTGGCTACATAAACAAAGCGAAAACTATGAAAAAGCCCATTTAGAATATCCTGTTTATAGAATAACTAATTAAACTTTTATAATTTACACTAACAATTTAATGTTGGCGTAAGAGTTTTCAAGAGCTTCTTTAATCTGCTTATTATTTAACCATTCAACTTTAGTTATTCCTTCATTTTCTTGTGCATATAAATTTCCTGTAAAGCTGGTCTTCATCTCAAACCAATAGGTCACCTTAATTTTAAAACGTCCATTACGTTTAAATATATGATATGTAGTATCTAAAGGTTTAGTTATTTCTAATCCGGCAACACCAGTTTCTTCGCTAACTTCACGTATAGCAGTTTGTTCAATAGTTTCTCTACCTTCTACTTTTCCTTTTGGCAAATCCCATTTATCATTTCTATAAATAAATAAAATCTCATTTTTTTCGTTATAAACTTTACCTCCGCCAGCAATAACATTTGGTAGTTTTTTCAAAAATTTTTTGATTAATTTATTTTCGTTTTTATGGATTAGGCGAATTTCATTCAAAGCCGTAGAATTAAGCTCTCTAATTACTTTTCTGATATTTACGCTATTTAGTAAATAATTTTTAAAGCTAGTTTCCTGCTCTACTAATGTAGTTAAGATTATAGGCTTGTCTCCAACAAAAACTTTATACATACTTATTTTAAGAATTTTGTTTTGGTAAAAATATCATTTTTAATAACAAAGTAGTAAATGTTGAAAAAATATTTTTATTGATAAAAATAAGCGTCCTTTAAAACCAAATTTATGTTTAATTTTACCTCATGATTTTTGACAAGCAAACCGCCAAAGAAACCGCCGAAGTATTATTACAAGTTAATGCTATAAAACTCAGTCCTACAAAACCATTTACTTGGGCTTCAGGATGGAAATCGCCTATTTATTGCGATAATCGCATTATTTTATCGTTCCCGCCTATACGAAACCATATTCGTGAAACTATGGCGAAAGAAATTGAAAAAATGTATGGAAAACCAGACGCCATTGCAGGCGTAGCAACTGGTGCCATTGGCATTGGCATATTAGTTGCCGAATATTTAGGACTTCCTTTTATATATGTTAGACCAGAAGCTAAAGGTCATGGCAGACAAAATCAAATTGAAGGATATATTGAAAGCGGTCAAAGTGTTGTGGTGGTTGAAGATTTAATAAGTACAGGAAAAAGTAGCTTAAATGCTGTAAAAGCTTTAAAAGAAGCTGATGTTAAAGTTAAAGGAATGGTTGCTATTTTTACTTATGGTTTTGAAATTGCCAATAAAAACTTTAAAAAAGGTGGCGTTACTTTAAATACATTAAGCAACTATGAAAACCTATTGGAACAAGCTTTAGACACCAAGTATATTTCTGAAAAGGAATTAAAAACCTTATCTGAATGGAATTCCAATCCTAGTGAATGGAACGCTAATTGATATATAAATGTAAAGCAATTGAATCGTTTAGACGCTAAGTCGATACAAAGTCAATCAGCTTGACAACTTAATGACAAACAAATAACAAAAAAATGAATTTAGAATCCCCAAAAATTAACGTTGAAAAATCACCTCAAGACGTTTTTGACTTTTTAGCCGATATTAAAAATTTTGAAGCTTTAATGCCAGAAAACATAAGCAAGTTTGAAGTTTTAGACGATGACAAATTTTTATTCGCTCTAAAAGGCATGCCTGAAATTATTCTTAAAAAGAAAGAAGTTATACCTCCAAACAAAATTGTGCTGGGTGCTGCTGGTGGTAAAATAGATTTTGCTTTGGTAGCCAATATTGTTGAAGTTAACCCAGAATCAAGTGAAGTGCAATTAGATTTTACTGGCGACTTCAACCCGATGATGGCGATGATGATAAAAAAGCCCATTACAAAATTTATTGAAACTTTAGTTACAAGTATTCCTAAAGCTATTTAGTACATTAACGTAATTTCTTTAAGATCAAATTTTTTCACAATTTCGTCTTCCAAAGTCACTTGTAGCTTACCATATTTAGTAACACCTTTTATAAAACCAGAAAATAAAACACCTTCATCATCTTTAAATGTTGAAGGTTTGTTTTTTCTGAACAAATTGGTTTCATATTCATTTTTAACAAAATCATACTTTTCTTGCTGCAATAGTTTCGAATATTCTTTAGTGTAATTTACTATGAGTTGCAAAATTTCATCCACATTGTAATGAATTCCTGTAATATTCTTTAAAGATGACGCTTTTGGAAGATTCTTAAAATCTGTTTGATTGACGTTAATCCCAATTCCGATAATTGTAGAATTTAGCTTGTTTTTTATGACATTTTCTATCAAAATACCGCAAATCTTTTTATCTGCTGACAAAATGTCGTTAGGCCATTTAATATGTAAATCAGGAATATTTAAAGTTTTAAAAGCCTTAAGAATTGCCAAAGAAATGGCCATACTAATGTAAAAAGGAAATTCAACATCATGAAGCCGCAAATCTTTAAACACACTAAACATAAGGTTCTTTCCTTTATCAGAATCCCAAACCGTACCCATTTGCCCTCTGCCTTGTGTCTGCTTTTTCGCCATTACAATAGTATAATCGCCAACATCTTGTTCACTAATAAGTCTACGCATGTAGCTATTTGTAGAATCGGTGGCATCAAGTTTGATTATAGGCATGTGAGAGTTATTTTAATACTTTAAAATCTTATGATTGTTTAAAGTATAAAGAACTAAAAAAATAATAACTTTGCACAAATTAAATAAATTTAATGGCGAAACAAAAAATAAGCGCAGATCAACTAATATCTACCATAATAAGTGGCATTGAAGATGTTAAAGGAAAAGATATAAATATTTTAGATTTAAGAGCGATTGAAAACACGGTTTGTGATTATTTTATAGTTTGCGAAGGCACTTCAAATACGCAGGTAAATGCCATAGTTAATTCAATACAAAAAAAAGTTAGCAAAGAACTTAAAGATAAGCCTTGGCATACTGAAGGTTTAGAAAATTCTGAATGGGTTTTAATGGATTACGTAAACATTGTTGTACACGTTTTTCAAAAACACATTAGAGAATATTATGATATTGAAAGTCTTTGGGGCGATGCAAAAACAACCGTTATAGAAACAAGTTACTAAAAAAGAGAAATGGCAAACGAGAAAAAAAATATAAAAGATAAAAAACCAAAATTTAGTCCCTATTGGATTTACGGTATACTAATAGCCCTTTTTTTAGGATTTCAAGTATTTAACAGTGGTGGTTATCAAGATGGAAGCCTAACAACGCCATCAGATTTTTTTAGATATTTAGAAGATGGCGACGTTGAGCGTGTAGATATTGTTAAAAACACACGTGTTGCTAAAGTTTATTTAACAAAAGATGCACAGGCCAAAGAGATTCATAAAAACTCTAAACCCCAAACGTTTATACCTTCAGCTACTAAATTACCAAATTATAAATTTGAGTTTGGAGATCTTCAAAATTTCGAAAATGAACTTAATGAAGCCACTGCAAATTTAACGACTAAACCTATTGTAAAATTTAATACAGAAACCAACGATTGGGGAAACCTTTTAATGGGCATTTTGCCATTTATTTTACTAATAGGTGTTTGGATTTTTATTATGCGTCGCATGTCTGGTGGTGCTGGCGGAGGTGCTGGCGGTCAGATTTTCAATATCGGAAAATCTAAAGCAAAACTTTTTGATCAAAACACTGAAGTTAAAACAACCTTTAAAGATGTTGCTGGTTTAGAAGGTGCAAAAGAAGAGGTTCAAGAAATTGTAGATTTTTTAAAATTTCCTGAGAAATATACCACTCTTGGTGGTAAAATTCCAAAAGGCGCTTTGCTAGTAGGGCCTCCAGGAACAGGTAAAACCTTATTAGCTAGAGCTGTTGCCGGTGAAGCTAAAGTGCCTTTCTTTTCACTTTCAGGTTCAGATTTTGTTGAGATGTTTGTTGGTGTTGGAGCCTCTCGAGTTAGAGATTTATTTAAACAAGCAAAAGAAAAATCACCTTCAATTATTTTTATTGATGAAATAGATGCTATTGGTCGTGCCAGAGGTAAAAATGCCATGTCTGGAAGTAATGATGAGCGTGAAAATACGTTAAATCAATTATTAACAGAAATGGATGGTTTTGGTACTAATGCAAATGTAATTGTAATAGCTGCAACTAACAGAGCAGATATTTTAGACAAAGCATTAATGCGAGCTGGTCGTTTTGACAGACAAATTTATGTTGATTTACCAGACGTCCGTGAACGTAAAGAAATTTTTGAAGTGCATTTACGCCCGCTTAAAAAAGCTAAAAATTTAGATTTAGATTTTCTTTCAAAACAAACACCAGGTTTCTCTGGAGCAGATATTGCAAATGTTTGTAACGAAGCCGCATTAATTGCAGCCAGAAATGGAAAAAAAGCAGTTGACAAACAAGATTTCCTTGATGCTGTTGATAGAATAATCGGTGGTTTAGAAAAGAAAAATAAAATAATAACACCAAGTGAAAAACGTGCTGTAGCCTTTCACGAGGCAGGACACGCCGTTACTAGTTGGATGTTAGAACATGCTGCGCCATTGGTAAAAGTAACAATTGTACCACGTGGGCGCTCTTTAGGAGCTGCTTGGTATTTGCCTGAAGAAAGACTTATAGTTAGACCAGAACAAATGCTTGACGAAATGTGTGCTGCATTAGGCGGTCGTGCTGCTGAAAAGGTGATTTTTAATAAAATATCAACGGGGGCTTTAAGTGATTTAGAAAAGGTAACCAAACAAGCCAGAGCCATGGTTACTATTTATGGTTTAAGTGAAAAAATTGGTAACTTAACATATTACGATTCCTCAGGACAAAATGAATATGGCTTTTCTAAACCTTACAGTGAGCAAACGGCCGAATTAATCGATAAAGAAATTTCAGAAATAATTGAGAAACAATATGCCCGTGCCATTGCCTTATTAGAGGAAAATAAAGATAAGCTCACACAACTGGCTGAAGTGCTTTTAGAAAAAGAAGTTATTTTTAAAGATAATTTAGAGAAAATATTTGGTAAACGGCCCTTTGAAAAAGAAGAGCAAGAAGCACCAAAACAGGAAGAAACAGAATCGCCCAAAGAGTAGATTTTATCATATTCTGTTAAGCTTTTAGTAAAAATCTTAAATTAATCGTATGGTTAATTTAAGATTTTTTATATTTGATAAATTCCTCAAAAAAATAGTTAATAGCGCCTAACTAAATGAGTCTTTTTAGAAAAATTTTTGGTTCAAAATCTGATCAATCAGGTGAAGAGCTAAAGTCTAGTGATAGGGGCAAATATATGCCCGAAATAAAGTTGCCAATAGACGAGAGGTTTACTATAAACTTTAAAGCTAATGGTGGCAAGTTTTTGTATTGCGAAAACCTAAATGAAGTATTTGAGAACTTAGACCATATTATTGAGGAAAATAAATGGCAAGAAAAGAAAGTTTTATTACTAGATAAAAATTTAGAGGATAAGTTTAAAAATACGAAACTAAAAAAAGCTTCAAAAATTAGTGATTCAAGTTTTTTCTTAACTACTTGCGAAAACCTAATTGCAAATGATGGTTCTTTGCTTATTTCTTCAAAACAAATCTACGAGAAAAAATTACCCGAATTACCTTTGAATTTCATCGTTTTTGCTACCACAAGCCAAATTGTTGAAAATATAGGAGAAGGTTTAAGAGGTATAAAATCTAAAAATCGAGAAAAAATTCCAACAAATATTACCACTATAAAACACTTCAAATCTGGTGATGATAAAGATTTTTTAAGTTATGGCAGTAGCGCCAAAGACTTATATCTATTACTTTTAGAAGATTTATAGAATGAAAGAAATTCATATCCGATTACTTTCAGGCTTGCTCTATATTTTATTATTAATATTTTCTTTATTTAATGAGCATGCAGTAATAATACTCTTTTTTGTATTTGGGTTAATTTGTATGGGAGAATTCAAAAAATTAATTCAGCTATCAAGTAATATTCCATACTTCATTTTTATAATACTTTATACTGTTTTTGCATATTGGCAATTGGCTTTAAACACAGACAATGGTTTAAATGAAATTACTCAAATACTTATGGTACTTACCATATTTGTTGAGTTGTTTTTAATTAAAGATTTGTTTTCAGGAAAAACCATTCCGTTATTTAGCACCAAACGTTTTATACTTACAACATTCTATTTATCAAGTAGTTTTGTGTTTTTAGTTTTAATTTCAAACTATTACAAAGTGTATAACCCGAGTATATTATTAGGGGCATTTATATTGGTTTGGGTAAACGATTCTTTTGCGTATTTAGTTGGTAAAAACTTTGGAAAACAAAAACTTTTTGAAAGAATTTCACCAAAAAAAACGGTTGAAGGTTTTATGGGCGGCTTATTCTTTTCCTGTATTGCAAGTTATTTTATCGCTACCTTTACAGAGACATTAACATTTACAAATTGGCTAATTTTAGGAATAATTATTAGTGTATTTGGAACTTTAGGAGACTTAATAGAATCGAAATTTAAACGTCAAGCCAATGTTAAAGACAGTGGTGTTATTATGCCTGGTCATGGAGGTTTGTTAGACCGTTTAGATAGTATTATTTTTGCAGCTCCTTTTATATATTTATTTTTAAGAATTTTACCCTATGTTTCATAAAGAAGGACATAAAATTATAGTAATAACACTTGTTATTGTTGTTGCATGTTTTTTACTAATTGATAGTTTTATTAACATCACTTGGTTAAGAACCTTCATCATGATTACGTTATTAGTATTCTTAATATTAATTCTTCAATTTTTTAGAAATCCAAAACGTCATACTTCAATAAATGAAAAACAAGTGGTATCGCCAGTTGATGGCAAAGTTGTTGTAATTGAAGAAGTTTTTGAAAAGGAATATTTTAAAGAAAAACGATTGCAAGTTAGCGTATTTATGTCGCCAATAAATGTTCACGTAACGCGTTACCCTATTAGCGGAAATGTTATATACAGTAAATATCATGCTGGTAAATATCTAGTAGCATGGCACCCTAAAGCTAGTGAAGAAAATGAGCGTACAACCATAGTTGTTGAAAACGAAAGTTACGGAAAAGTACTTTACCGACAGATTGCTGGTGCACTCGCAAAACGCATCGTAAATTATGCGAAACAAAATGACAAAGTTATACAAGGAAGCGATTCAGGATTTATTAAATTTGGTTCGAGAGTCGATTTATTTTTACCTTTAGATACTAAAATTAAAGTAACACTTAATCAAAAAGTTCGTGGAGGCGAAAGTGTTATTGCTGAAATTAATGAATAACGAAAAATTAGACATAGAATTTCAAGATGCTGTAAATCGGGTAAATGCACACACCGAACCGTTTCCAGCAGATACACTTTTAAAGCTTTATGCGTACTTCAAAAAAGCGACTAACAATTACGACAGACCAAGCAGTAAAAAACCCATAATTAATGCGTTTAAGACTAATGCTTTATTTCAGATAGAAAATATTACTGAAGACGAAGCTAAACGCACCTATATTGAACTTGTTACTAATTACTTTTTGTATAGAGAGTAATTTTTACTACTTATTTTATATACTTGATTTTGTAAAAATTTTCAACTGACTTCGTTTAACGTTGGATATAAGTGATTAAAACGGACTCATATCATGAAAGCATTGTAGCACATTAAACCAAACCGAAAACCAATGAACAAAACCATAGTATTATTATTACTATTGACAATCGGATTTGTATCCTGTAAAAACTCAAAAAAGGAAATTGAAAGAGTTGAAATTGCTAAACAATATTTTAAGGTTCTTGACAATTCAGACTACTCTAAAATGTCTGATTGGTTTGCGGATAGTCTAACTACAATTGAAGGAGAATATAAACAAACATATTCCAAAAGCGATTATTTGGAGTTTTTAAAATGGGATTCTGTTTTTGACCCTAACTATGAAATACTTGAAATTGAGCAAGAGAACGGAATTGTAAAAGCAAAAATTTCAAAGATGGACAAAAGAATCTCTTTTCTTCACGAAGAACCATTTATAACAAATCAGACTATAAAGTTCAAAAACGACAAAATAATTAGTGTAGATACGGAATACGTGGATTTTAATGAATCGACTTGGGAAAAGAATAAAAACGGACTTTTAAGTTGGATTGATGAAAATCATCCCGAATTAAACGGATTTATATACGACCAAAAAGAATCCGGAGGAATAAAATACTTAAAAGCAATTGAACTGTATAAAAACAAAAAATAACGTGCTATAACACCTAAAAATAATTGCTAAATTAGTGCTTAACCAAAGGTCTTTGCAGTTTTTCTGCGTCTGATTTTCCTTCGGAAAATCCTCGCACAAAAACCCGCAACTATTCTGATACAGAAGCGTTAAACGAACTTTTTTAAAAACTACTCCAAACTAGCCAAACTAGCCTTCAATGTTTCAATTTTCGCCAAAGCATCGGCTTCCTTTTTCTTTTCGCTAGCTACTACCTGCTCTGGAGCACCAGCCACAAAACGTTCATTTGAAAGCTTCTTTTGAACCGATTTTAGGAAACCTTCTGTATAATTAAGCTCTTCAGTAAGTTTTATAATTTCAGCTTCAACATCAATAGCACCAGCCATAGGAATAAAATACTCATTAGATTTTACCCTAAATGTTAATGCACCCTCAACGGTTTGTGATACAGAATCCATGCTTTCTAAGTTTCCTAATTTAGCAATTACCGAGTCAAAAGTGGTATTGTATTTTTCATTATTAATTACTGAAAAAGGAATAGCATCTTTAAAAGCAATGTTTTTTTGTTTCCTAATGTTTCTAATTCCTGAAATAACTTCTGAAGCAAAATCAAATTCAGAAATTAAAGTGCCATTTACAGCTTTTGTTTCTGGCCATTTAGAAACTATTAAAGCCTCTTCTGGTGTACGCTCAGAAATATATTGCCAAATATCCTCTGATAAAAATGGCATAAACGGATGCAAAACTTTTAAATTATTCTCAAAAGCTTCAATTGCCGCTTTGTAAGTTATAGCATCAACTGGTTTCTGATATGCTGGTTTTATAATTTCTAATAACCAAGACGAAAAATCATCCATAATCAATTTATAGATGGTCATTAAAGCATCACTTAATCTATATTTGCTAAACTGATCTTCAATTTCTGCTAAAGCTTTTTGAAATTTAGCTTCGTACCATTCTAAACCAACTTTTGCAGTTTCTGGTTGTGGGATACTTTCATGAATTTCCCAACCTTGAATTAACCTGAATGCATTCCAAATTTTATTCCCAAACGCTTTTCCTTGTTGGCAGAGGGCTTCATCAAACATTAAATCGTTTCCTGCGGCACTACTTAATAGTAATCCAACACGTACACCATCAGCACTGTATTGCTCAATAAGTTTTAAAGCATCTGGAGAATTCCCCAAGCTTTTACTCATTTTACGGCGTTGTTTATCGCGAACCAAACCTGTTAAATATACGTTTTGAAAAGGTTTTTCATCTTTATACTCGTAACCAGCAATAATCATTCGTGCTACCCAAAAGAATAAAATATCTGGAGCGGTTACTAAATCATTGGTTGGATAATAGTATTTTATATCCTCGTTTTCTGGGTTTCTTATGCCATCAAATACGCTCATTGGCCATAACCATGATGAGAACCAAGTATCTAAAGCATCCGTATCTTGTTTTAAGTCTGAGGCTTGAAGTTGGGCGTTTGAAGTCGCCACTCTTGCTTTTTTAATCGCTTCTTCTTTGTTTTCGGCTACTACAAAGTCTTCTTTTCCATCACCATAGAAATACGCTGGAATTTGTTGTCCCCAAAGTAATTGACGTGAAATATTCCAATCGCGAATATTTTCCATCCAATGGCGATAGGTGTTTTCAAACTTTTTTGGAAATAAATTTATTTCAGAATCTGCTCCTAAAACCGCTTTAATTGCTGGTTTTACTAAGTCTTCCATTTTCAAAAACCACTGATCGCTTAATCTTGGTTCAATTACGGCTTTGGTTCTTTCAGAAGTTCCTACTTTATTTATATGTGTTTCCGTTTTTACTAAAACACCAGAATCTTCAAGCTCTTTTGCAACTGCTTTTCTAGCCACAAAACGATCTTGACCTTCAAAATGTAATCCGAAACTATTTAAAGTCGCATCGTCATTAAAAATATCAATAACTTCAAGATTGTGTTTATCACCTAAAACCTTATCGTTTTCATCATGTGCAGGCGTTACTTTTAAGCATCCTGTACCAAACTCAACATCAACGTATTCATCTTCAATAATGGGAATTACGCGATTACAAATTGGCACTATGGCTTTTTTTCCACGTAAGTGCGCAAAACGTTCATCATTAGGATTAATACAAATTGCTGTATCTCCAAAAATAGTTTCAGGGCGTGTAGTTGCGATGATTAGGTATTCCTCCCCTAAATCCTCCCCTAGCCTCTCCGAAGGAGGAGAACCAGCAAGTTTGCTTTCATAAACTTGATCAATTCCCCCTTTGGGGATTAGGGGGACTATTTTATACTTAATATAATACAAATTCCCTTGTCGCTCCTCATGAATTACTTCTTCATCAGACAGTGTTGTTTTTGCTTCAGGATCCCAATTTACCATGCGGTAACCTCTATAAATTAGTCCTTTTTCATATAAATCAACAAAAACCTTAATTACAGCTTCTGACATATCGTCATCCATCGTAAACTTGGTTCTATCCCAATCACAAGAACATCCTAGTTTTTTTAATTGTTCAAGGATTACACCTCCATATTCATCAGTCCAATCCCAAGCATATTTTAAAAATTCTTCACGAGACAAATCATTTTTATCAATACCCACCTCCTTTAATTTGGCAACCACTTTGGCTTCGGTAGCAATAGATGCATGATCTGTACCAGGAACCCAACACGCATTTTTACCTTGTAAACGGGCACGACGTATTAAAACATCTTGTATAGTAACGTTAAGCATGTGCCCCATATGCAACACACCGGTAACGTTAGGAGGCGGAATTACTATGGTATAAGGCTCTCTATCATCTGGTGTTGAATGAAAATAATTATGAGTCATCCAGTAATCGTACCACTTGCTTTCTACCTGACTTGCATCATATTTTGATGGAATTTGCATGCTTTGGAATAGTTTTTGAATATTGATGTGCAAAAGTACTTATATTTCTTTTTCTGTGAAAGTTATATAACTCATGATAAAACTGAATTAACTAATATTTTAACAATCTTTAAATATAAACACCGAGAAGTTATATGTACTTTTAACCCAGTTGAATATGTTAACAAACATGCATTTCGTCTATTTTTTTTGTAGATTATAGTAAAAGTGAGTATGTTTGATTTGAATTATGAAATAAGAATAAACAACATTTTGCCACTAATTAACGATTTAGGCAAGACAAAAATTTTAAAAATAAAAATAAAAAATATGAAACAATTAATTACTATTTTATTTATTGGATTACTAAGTTTTTCAGTAAATGCACAGGAAAAAGTTGCCAAAATAGACTTTAAAACTGATACCATTGATTATGGAACCATTGAAAAAGGAGCTGATGGCGTAAGAGTTTTTGAATTTACTAATACAGGTGATGCACCCTTAATAGTATCAAAAGTAACGTCTAGTTGTGGTTGTACCGTACCAAAATGGTCTAAAGAACCTATTTTACCGGGAAAAACTGGAGAAATTCAAGTGAAGTATGATACCAATAGAGTTAACCCAATCAGAAAAACGATAACTGTAATTTCTAATGCGGATACACCAACAGTTGCCTTAAAAATAAAAGGTTTGGTTGTAGATTCTAGTAAAGAAAATGTACTTGAAAAAAAAGATAAAAGTATCGTACAACAATAAAAAACTTAATTCAGATACCAAAAAGCCTAAACATAATGTTTAGGCTTTTTTAGTTTAACATATTTTCTAATATGAAACTGAAAGTTAAAACTTGGTCTTCTCTATCAACAACAAGCGTTATCTTGTTTCCAGAATTTCCATAAAAAAATTGTATTAACTTCTGTAATGTAAATTGATAGGTTGGTTTATTATTAATATTCAAAATGGCATCACCAATTTTTAAACCCGCTTTTTGAGCTGGAGAATCGTCTCTTAATTCTACTATCACATAAGCTGGTTTTAAAGATATTTTATAATTATTATTCTGGATAATTTTTGTAATACTCACTGCTTCACTATTAACTTTATCGCCATAATTACTTGATAATATAATATTATTGTCCTTTTCTCTCACTAATCTAAAACCATTGTGTGCTAGTTCTATCCCACTTTTATTATAACTAAACTTATCTCTAAAATAACCGTTTCTTTTAAGTGTGATAATGGCTCTTTTGTAATCTACAATAACATTAAAACGTTTTAATATGTTACCTGCTAAACTCCCATTTCGATCTCTAAATCTTTTAGCATGAAATATATGAGAAGAATCTGGGAAAGCTACATTCGCATTTTTAAGCGTAAAACTTTTTAAAGAAAACGCTTCTACTTTTGAACGTTTTCCATAAACGCTACCACTTAAACCATGGCCTAAAAAATCTTGAAAATGATTATTACTTGATTTGATTCCTAAAGAATCATCCTCAAACAACCATAAAGCATCACTACCTCCAGAATCAATTAATAATTTTACAGGAATATTTTTTTTATTAATAGTAACCTCACCATTAATGTATGGTTTATTTTTATAAAACTCTAAACTCAACCGTTCGCATTTTTTGCAACTTTTATAAACATAGGAATAAGGTTCTGATAGTCTTATAAACTTATGCGAATAATTAATTTCAACTACAAAGTCTTTAAATAAATCATATCCAATAATTCCATGAACAGGAATCCCTAATCTGGGAGCGAAATTTAAATTTGCATCGTAAATAGCAAATAAATCTTGGTTTAAATTTATGGCATCACCTATTTTAACAACATTATTATTAGATTTTAATGCTTCAATAGATTCTCCTTCGCCTAAACCTCTCAAAAATATTTTCTCAGTATTCTTTATTTTTAAAGTGTCTGATACATTTAAAAAATTAAAAATTATAGGTTTAGTAACTCCAGTATCTAATAAAAAAGAAAGTGTTACACCATTAATTTCAACAGGAATGACAATTAAATTATTAATTAGTTTAAATTTAATTTTATCTGCTTGCTTTTTATTTTGAATGATAAATTCGCCTTGAGAAAAGCTAAAATTGAAAAAGCTAAAGGATAGTAATATTAGTAAAATTTCTTTTTTCATTAAATAATACCTAATTGTATATAGCTTAATTTACGAATGTTTAAATTAGTTTAATGAATAAGGGTTCATTTTTAAAAAAACTTTAAGATAATTTTCTCAACTTTGTATTCTAAATCAATTTAAATGCCATCAATTTCAAAAAAAGGGCTGTTAATGCCTCAATCTCCAATACGTAAATTAGTGCCTTTTGCAGAACAAGCTGTTAAAGACGGAAAATCTATTTATTATTTAAATATTGGACAACCAGACATAAAAACACCCAAAATTGCCTTACAAGCAGTAAAAGATAGCAATATTGAAGTTTTAGCATATTCAAGATCTGAAGGTTCTGAAACTTACAGACAAAAAATTGCAACTTATTATCTTAAACATGATATTACTGTTAAACATGACGATATTATTGTAACAACTGGCGGTAGCGAAGCACTTCTTTTTGCTTTTGGAAGTATTATGGATGTTGATGACGAAATTATTATTCCAGAACCTTTTTATGCTAATTATAATGGGTTTTCAACGGCATCTGGAGTAAATATTATACCTGTAATTTCAAAAATTGAACACAATTTTGCTTTACCTCCTATTGAAGCTTTTGAAAAATTAATTACCCCAAAAACAAAAGCTATTTTAATTTGCAACCCTGGCAACCCTACTGGTTATTTATATTCAAAAGAAGAAATACAAAAATTAGCAGTCATTGTAAAAAAACATGATTTGTTTTTAATTGCAGATGAAGTATATCGCGAATTTGCTTACGATGGAAACACGCATTATTCCATTATGCAAGAATCTGGTTTGGAGGAACATGCGATAATGATTGACTCGGTTTCAAAACGATACAGTATGTGTGGTGCACGAGTTGGTTGTCTAGTTTCAAAAAATAAAAACGTAATACAAACGGCTCTAAAATTTGCACAAGCTCGTTTAAGTCCGCCAACATTAGCACAAATAGCTAGTGAAGCAGCACTAGAAACACCACAAAGTTATTTTGATGATGTTATTGAAGAATACGTAGAAAGAAGAAATACGTTAATTGAAGAACTGCAAAAAATAGACGGTGTGAAAGTTGCAAAACCTAAAGGTGCTTTTTATTGTATTGCAGAATTACCAATAAAAAATTCAGATAAATTTGCCCAATGGCTTTTAGAAGATTTTAATGTGAATGGCGAAACTATAATGGTTGCTCCCGCCGGTGGTTTTTATTCAACTCCTGGGGTTGGTTTAAACCAAATACGAATTGCTTACGTACTTAAAAAGGAAAGCTTAATTAAAGCTGTAAATATTTTAAAAGAAGCTCTAAAAGTTTATAAAAATTAGTGCAAATACTTCATAACATATCTTTAAAACCATACAATACTTTCGGAATTGATGCGATTGCAAAACACTTTGTATGCGTTTCTAGTGTTGACGATTTAAAAACTGTTTTAGGGCTTAAGGACTACCCAGAAAAGTTGATTTTGGGTGGTGGTAGTAATATGCTTTTAACTAAAAATCAAGATACTTTAGTAACGCATATTAACCTAAAGGGTATTTCTATAATTTCTGAAGATGATGATTTTGCAGTAGTTAAAGCAAATGCTGGTGAAAACTGGCACGAATTTGTTTTATGGTGTTTAAAACACAATTTTGGTGGTATTGAAAACATGTCGTTAATTCCTGGAAATGTTGGCACCGCCCCTATTCAAAATATTGGTGCTTACGGCGTTGAGTTGAAAGATGCATTTTTGGCTTGTGAAGCTTTATCTTTAGAATCACATACCCTAAAATCATTCCAAAAAGAAGATTGTAATTTTGGTTACAGGAATTCTATTTTCAAACAAGACGCAAAAGGTAAATTTATTATCACTAGCGTCACGTTTAAACTTACAAAACGCAATCATAAATTAAATATTAACTATGGCACTATTGCATTAGAATTAGAAACTAATGGTATTAAAAATCCAACAATTCAAGATATTTCAAAAGCTGTTATAGCCATACGAGAAAGTAAATTACCAAACCCTAAAGAGATTGGTAATAGTGGTAGCTTTTTTAAAAACCCCGTAATTTCAAAAAAAGACTATACTGCTTTGGTTAAAAATTTTGAAGATGCGCCTAGTTATCCCGTTTCAGATACCGAAGTAAAAGTTCCTGCGGGTTGGCTTATTGAAAAAGCTGGGTTTAAAGGAAAGCGATTTGACAATTATGGTGTGCATGAAAAACAAGCTTTAGTACTTGTAAATTATGGAGATGCCAAAGGTGAAGATATCCTAAAACTATCTCAGTTAATTCAAAAAACAGTTAAACGCCTATTTAATATTTCTATTGAAGCTGAAGTAAATATCTTATAATACAAAAGAAATTTCTAACTTTGATTTCATTAACAATAAAACTAAACCAATAAAATATTGATTTCAGCTATAGAAAAAGAAATAGTTAGTTTACTAGAACGTGGCGATAAAAAAGCCATTAATCTGCTATACGAATACTACGCTGATTCTTTATATGGCGTGATTCAAAAAATAATAAAAGATGAAGATACCGCCCAAGATGTACTTCAAGAAAGTTTTGTGAAAATTTGGAGATACGCCAAAAAATATGATTCTAGTAAAGCCAAACTTTTTACTTGGTTATATAGAATTGCTTACAACACTGCTATTGATAAAGTTAGATCGCAAAAAAATAAGTCTGGTAAAGAAGTCCAAATTGAAACTTCATCCGTATATAAAATAACATCAAACGAGTTAAACCAAGATGTTTTAGATATCAAAAAACACTTGTCTAGCTTGGATGAAAAATATCAAATTGTAATAAATGCGCTCTTTTTTGAGGGCATGACCCAACAAGAAGCTAGTGAAGAATTAGATATTCCGCTAGGTACTATAAAATCGAGATTAAAAATTGGATTACGCGAATTGAAAAAAATTTATAATCCTTAATAAACAAAGTCATGAATGAGAAAATAACTACTTTTTTAAATTCTGGCCTATTAGAAAAATATCTATTAGGTGATATCACTTCTGTTGAAACAGAAATGGTTGAATCTTATATTTCAAAATACCCAGAAGCACAAAATGCATACAACACATTACAACACAACTTAGAAATAGTTGCAAAAAGTAACGCTGTTGAAGCACCGAAACATATTCTAAATAGCATTTTAGAAGAACTTGATGAAAAACCTGTTGTTAAGATGAACACCTCTTACAAATATAAAAAATGGTATAAATTTAGTGTTGCAGCCAGTGTAGCAGCATTAATTTTTGCAGGAACATCCATTTATTTTTACAATCAAAATCAAATATTAAATAGTGAATCTTTGGTTGTAGATAATGAAATTAATGATTTACGAAGTGATATTGAGAAGAACAATATGATGCTTGATAATGTAATGAGGCAACTTTTAAAGCTTAATAACCCTGAAACTGAAAAATATATTATTTCAGGAAATGAAAGAGCTAAAGATTTAAAAACAGTTGCATATATAAACGCTAAAGAAAAAACATCCATGATAGATGTTGTTTCCTTGCCTAAATTACCCGAAGAACAATGTTACCAAATTTGGGCAGAATTACAAGGTAAAATGGTAAGCTTAGGTGTTTTAAGTGAAACAGACAGAAAACTAATAAACCTGCCTTACGCTGAAAATGCTTTAGCCTTAAATATTACTATAGAGCCTAAAGGTGGTAATACAGTAGCTTCTTTAAAAAATACAGTTGCAGAAATAGACTTACAGTAAATTAATAGCAGAATTCCTAATTAAAAAGCCTTATTTTCAATTGAAAATAAGGCTTTTTTTATGTTTTAAAACCAAATAAGAATACTAATGGTAATTTTTTCATCAAAAGTTTTATCTTTGTACAAAATATTTAAAATGAAACTCCTTTTAATCACAATTGTTTTGCTAGGTTTAGGTATTGTTGGAATAGCCATTAAAATTTGGGCGAAAAAAGATGGGAAGTTTGCCGGAACTTGCGCTAGCCAAAACCCAATGTTAAATAAAGATGGTGATGCTTGTGGCTTTTGTGGAAAAACTCCAGATCAATTTTCAGATTGTGATGAACCTCAACATTCTTAATCTTTAAATGGAAATATTTGATTTCTTCTTCTATGCATTTATTGTTGTAGTTATTATTCAAGCGTTGTTTTATTTAATCATTTTTCAAAAATTCGCTTTTCTAAAACCTAAAAAAAAAAGAAAAAAAAATATTCCAGTTTCAATTATAATTTGCGCCAAAAATGAAGCTAAAAATTTACAGAACTTTTTACCTTCACTAATATCACAAGATTACAAAGATTTTGAAATTGTTTTAATAAATGATGCTTCAAGCGATAATACCCTTGAGGTTATGGAAGGTTTTTCCAAAAAACATGAACACATCAAAATTGTAGATGTTAAAAACAATGAGACCTTTTGGGGAAATAAAAAATACGCTATAACTTTAGGTATTAAAACGTCAAAATATGATCATCTTTTATTTACCGACGCCGATTGCAAACCCTTATCTAATCTATGGATTAAGGAGATGACATCTCATTTTACTGATGAGCATAGTATTGTTTTAGGCTACAGTGGTTATTCAAAAATTAAAAAATCATTTTTAAACAAACTTATTCGTTTTGAAACTTTAATTACAGCTATTCAATATCTTTCATTTGCTAAAATAGGCTTGACATACATGGGTGTGGGCAGAAATTTGGCATATACTAAAAAGACTTTTTTTGATGCTAATGGTTTTGTAAACCATATGAAATTACCGTCTGGAGATGACGATTTATTTATAAACCAAATAGCTTCAAACGAAAATACAGCTATTTGTTTTTCGAAAGAAAGTTTTACCGAATCTGTACCAAAAACATCTTTTAAAAGCTGGATTAAACAAAAAAGGCGACATATTACAACCGCAAAATATTATAAACTAAAACATAAGCTCTTATTGGGGTTATTTTATTCTACCAACCTTTTATTTTGGATTTTAGCCATACTTCTTTTTGTTACAACATACCAGTGGCGCTATGTAATCGGAATTTTTATTTTCCGTCTTGTAATTCAATATGCTATTTTAAGTAATTCGTCAAAAAAACTTGATGAGAAAGATCTTTTAATTTGGTTTCCTGCTTTAGAAATTTCCTTAATTCTTTTACAATTAACTATCTTTATAAATAATCTTATCTCAAAACCAAATTTTTGGAAATAGAAGACGCTATAAAACGTGCTAAAACTCACGACCAAAAAGCATTTAATTATTTATTAGATACTTTTTGGGACGATGTTTATGGCTTTCAATTAAAGCGAATTCAAAATGAAAATGATGCCGAAGATGTAACCATACAAACCTTTTCTAAAGCTTTTGACAGGATTGAAACTTTTGATGACAATTACAAGTTTAAAACCTGGTTGATTACTATTTCGAAGAATATTCATATTGATTTATTGCGAAAAGAGAAAAATTCGATCTCTCAAGTTATTTCTAAAGACAATAAACATGTGCTTCACGTTGTAGATGAATCACCTTCAGCAGAAGATAAGTTGATAACAGAGCAACATTTAGCAAAACTTTTGCGTGATATAAAAAAGTTAAAACCTCATTATCAAGAAGTTATAAACTTACGTTATTTTCAAGAGTTGAGTTATAAAGAAATTTCTAAACAACTAAACGAACCCATGAATAATGTAAAAGTTAAATTGCTTCGTGCAAAAAAACTACTTGCAGAAATTATTCAAGACAAGTAAATGCTTTCTAAACTAAAAAATCTTGGCCCTGGCTTATTATTTGCTGGTGCAGCCATTGGTGTATCGCATTTAGTACAATCTACTCGTGCTGGGGCCGATTTTGGCTTGGGCTTACTTTGGGCTTTGCTTTTAGTGAATTTGTTTAAGTATCCTTTTTTTCAATTTGGCCCAAGGTATGCCACTGCAACTGGCGAGAGCTTACTAGATGGCTATAAAAAGCTTGGAAAAGGCATCTTATTAATATATTACATTTTAAGTTTTGCAACCATGTTTACTATTCAAACTGCTGTAACTATTGTTACGGCAGGTATAGCAGCTTCATTATTTGGAGATTTTATTAGTTTAAAATTATGGACCGTAATCATCATCATTATATGTTTAGGTATCTTAATTTTAGGCAAGTATAAGTTGTTGGATAAATTGATGAAAGTCATCATTATAACGCTAACAATAAGTACCATTATTGCGGTAAGCATGGCTTTAATTAATAATTCTGATCCTATTTTATTCAAACAAATAGTACCAGAAAATAGTATTGAAATAGCCTTTTTAATTGCCTTTATGGGATGGATGCCTGCGCCTTTAGATATCTCGGTTTGGCAATCATTATGGGCACTAGAAAAAACTAAAGAAACAAAAAAGTATACCACAAAATCTGCTTTATTCGATTTTAATGTAGGCTATTTAAGTACTATTGTTTTGGGTGTTGGCTTTTTATTGTTAGGCGCTTTAGTGATGTTTAATAGTGGCGAAACGTTTAGTGATTCTGCAAGTATTTTTTCTGGTCAGTTCATAAATATGTACACTGTTAGTTTAGGAAATTGGGCATATGTTATAATAGGAATTGCCGCGTTTACAACCATGTTTAGCACGACATTAACCACATTAGATGCTTCTCCCAGAGCCATGGAAAGAACAACCCAATTATTATTTAAAAAAACTTCAAAATTTAATTATACTTTCTGGATTGTTTTATTAGCTATTGGCACTATTAGCATCTTTATTTTCCTAGCTTCAGAAATGGGATTATTGATTAAAGTGGCGACTATTCTATCGTTTATTACAGCACCTTTTTATGCCATAATAAGTTACATCCTTATTTCTAGTAAACACACACCAAAAGCGTGGCGCCCTTCTAAAAAACTTCATGTTTTAAGCATTTTAGGAATTATCTTTTTAATCGGATTTAGCATCTGGTATCTTACTACTTTGTCAAATTTTTAAAAGAATACTTCGTATATTTGCTACATTATTTTAATGGCATGAATACAGAAACAACTTCTAATATATTACCAGAACGTCAAGCTAAACCTAAATGGCTTCGTGTAAAACTTCCAACAGGAAAAAAGTACACCGAATTGCGTGGTTTAGTTGATAAATACAAACTAAACACCATTTGTACTTCGGGCAGTTGCCCAAATATGGGAGAATGTTGGGGTGAAGGTACGGCAACGTTCATGATTTTAGGAAATGTATGTACCCGCTCTTGCGGATTTTGTGGTGTAAAAACTGGGCGGCCAGAAACGGTTGATTGGGATGAACCCGAAAAAGTAGCGCGTTCTATTAAAATAATGCAGATTAAACACGCCGTTTTAACCAGTGTTGATAGAGATGATTTAAAAGACATGGGAAGTATTATGTGGGCAGAAACTATTAAAGCTGTTCGTAGAATGAATCCTGATACAACTTTAGAAACTCTAATACCAGATTTCCAAGGTATTGAACAACATATAGATCGTATTATTGAAGTTGCTCCAGAAGTCGTATCGCACAATATTGAAACTGTAAGACGGTTAACTCGTGAGGTTCGTATTCAAGCTAAATACGACAGAAGTATGGGTGTTTTAAACTATTTAAAACAACAAGGACAACGCAGAACAAAATCTGGCATTATGCTCGGTTTAGGCGAAACTAGAGAGGAAGTTATTGAAACACTTCATCATTTAAGAGAAAACCGTGTTGATGTGGTTACTATTGGTCAATATCTTCAACCAAGTAAAAAACACTTACCAGTAAAACAGTTTATAACGCCAGATCAATTTAAAGAATACGAAGAAATAGGTTTAGATTTAGGTTTTCGCCATGTAGAAAGTAGCGCTTTGGTGCGTTCTTCTTACAAAGCGCAAAAACATATTAATTAATCATGATTCGTGTTGCAATTAATGGTTTCGGAAGAATAGGCCGGCGCGTTTTTAGGCTCATTGAAAATCATAAAAACATTCAAATTGTTGCGATAAACGACTTAGCAGATTCTAAAACCTTAAGTCATTTATTAAAATACGATAGCATACACGGTATTTTTAATGGTACTATTTCAAATGATGAAAATCACATTATTGTTAACCGAAGACCTATTTCTTTACTAAATAAGACGCACCCAAAAGACATCAATTGGAAACCTTTTAATGTTGATTTCGTAATTGAATCTTCTGGAAAATTTAAAACAACTCCAGATTTAAAATATCATATTAAAAATGGTGCAAAACAAGTTATATTAAGCGTTCCACCAATTGAAGACGCTATTAAAACCATTGTTTTTGGCGTGAATGAACATAGTATTGATGGCTCAGAAACTATCATTTCTAATGCATCGTGTACTACAAACAATGCGGCACCAATGATTGATATCATAAATAAACTTTGTGGCATTAATGAAGCTTATATAACGACGGTTCACTCCTATACAACGGACCAAAGTTTGCACGATCAACCACATCGTGATTTACGACGGTCCCGTGCTGCAAGTCAATCCATTGTACCTACTACAACGGGTGCTGCAAAAGCGTTGACTAAAATTTTTCCAGAATTATCTGATGCTATTGGAGGCTGTGGTATTAGAGTTCCGGTGATAAATGGCTCTTTAACAGATATTACGTTTAACGTAAAAAAAACAGTATCTATTGAAGATATTAATAAGGCCTTTAAAAAAGCGTCACAATCCCACTACAAAGGTATTTTGGAATATACTGAAGATCCTATTGTTTCTATTGATATTGTTGGGAATTCACACTCTTGTATTTTTGATTCTGGCATGACCTCTGTAATTGGTAATATGGTGAAAATAATAGGTTGGTATGATAATGAAACTGGATATTCTTCAAGAATAATAGATCTTATATGCGATTTATCGGAAAAAAGAGGTCTTTTGTCGGCTAAATAATTATATTTGTTTGTAATATTTATTAAAATGTCCCAAATAAAACACTACACTTTTGTATTGCTAATGCTTTTAAGTATTAGTGTTTCTTCTCAAAAAACCATTGACGAAGATCCTGAAATATTACAAAATAGTATAAATAACCGTATCTCTCAATCGCATACAGCTCTTGAAAACTACGACTACTATGAAGCTCAAAATAATCTTGATGAAGCACTAGTTTTTGCCGAAAAATTAGATAACAAAAAGAGTTTGGGTATTATTTATGCTTTAAAAGGGAAATTACAGTTAATTACTGAAGAAAAGGATAAAGCTATCATTTCGTTAAATAAAGCCATTGAAATTCAGCGCATTATAAACGATAATAAAAATCTAGCTAGTTCATACAAGACTTTTGGTGATGTATTTTTAGCAAAGAAAGATTACTCTAATGCACTTGACTCTTACACTGCTGCAAAATCTAAATTTCAGGAAGAAGGATTAACAGAAGGTTTGGCAGAAACGCTTCTAGCGGAAGGAAAAACATACTTACATATAGAAAATTACAGAAAGGCAAGATCTATTATAGAACAAGCTTTAGCAGAGGCTAAAAAAATTGGCTATAAGAAAATTCAAAGTGATGGTTCTATTACTCAAGGTTTGGTTTACAGTAAATTAGGTGATTATTACAAAGCATTAATTTATACGACTGAAGGACTTGAAATCGCTAAAGAAAACAAATTTATCGACATCTTAAGTGAGGGTTATTTAATAGTAAGTGATATTCATAAATCTCTTGGAAATACAAATCAGAATATTAATAATTATAAATTATCTGCTGAATATCTTGGATTACATATATCACTTTCAGATTCTTTAAGAAACCTAAAAACTGCACATTCGTCTAAAAATCAAGAAACACAGCATTTATTAAAAGAAATGGATGCTAAAAATAAAGAAGTTGCTGAACGATTAGAAACTTTTGAAGATGATAAAAACTTAAATACATTAACTTCAATTTTAAGTGTTGCTTTAATTACTATTTTATCGCTTTTAACACTATCGCTTTACAAGAATAATAACATAAGATTGAAAACCAATAATATGCTTCATAAAAAAAATGGAGAGCTTATTATTGCTAAAGAAAAAGCGGAGTTAGCATCAAAAACTAAAGCAAATTTTCTATCAACTGTAACACACGAACTTAGAACACCACTGTATGCGGTTACTGGTTTGAGTAATATGTTGTTAGAAGAAAACCCAAGACCAGAACAAGTTCAACACTTAAAATCGCTTAAGTTTTCTGGAGATTATCTATTAACATTCATCAACGACATTCTTCAAATTAATAAAATAGAAGCTAATAAAGTGGATATTGAACCAGAGTCATTCAACTTAAAAAAGAAAATTAACAACATTATTCTAGCTTTAAATAATTCGGCAAATGATAATAATGTTAAACTTCATTTTGAATACGATAAAGATTTACCAGAATACTTCATTGCTGATCAATTAAAGATATCTCAAATACTAATTAACCTAGTTGGTAACTCTATTAAATTTACAAAAAATGGAGATATTTGGATTAGAGCTTATAAAATTGAACAAAAAGACAATATGTACACCTTGCGTTTTGAAGTGGAAGATAATGGGATTGGTATAAGTCAAGAAAAACAGGATAATATGTTTGAAAGCTTCTCACAAGGCTCTATTCAAATAAACAGGAAATATGGTGGAACAGGACTTGGATTATCTATTGTAAAAGGATTGATTGATATTTTAAAAGGGAAAATTTACGTGAAAAGTGAATTACAAAAAGGAACCACTTTTTACTTTGAAATCCCTTTAGAATATACATCTGTGCGAGCTAGCAAGAAAAAAGAAGTTACTTATTTTACTGGTAATAAAGAAGATTTAGATTTAACCAAAGTTAGAATTTTAGTGGTTGAGGACAACAAAATAAATCAAATGATTACTAAAAAAATTCTAACTAAAATGAATCTTAATTGTGATATTATTGATAATGGTGAAGATGCTGTAGAAATGATTAAGACCAATAATTACAACATCATTTTAATGGATATTCACATGCCAGGAATTAGCGGGATTGAAGCCACAAAACGTGTTAGAGCTTTTAATAAAGAGTTAACCATTTTTGCATTAACCGCAGTTACTATTGAAGATAAAATGCATGAATTTGATGAAGCTGGTTTTACTGACATTATTCCGAAACCATTTAAGCAAGAAGAGTTTGAGAAAAAACTTTATAATGCGCTTGCTGGAAAAACCAATAAATCGGCTTAATTAGTAACGAATTCTTCAATACGTTTATTAAACTTTTCTTCGTTTTCAATAACCACTTTTATTGGTAAATAAAACAACTTATCTTTTAAAGATTTGTAGTGCTTTAAGCGCATAAAATCTTTTTCGGTTGTAATAATTAATGTTTTAGTTTTTAAAATTTCAATATCTTTTTGAGAAAAACCGTGATGATCTTTAAAGTTTAAATGCTCAAAATTTAAGTGTTTACTATTTAAAAAATCAACCAAAGGTTTTGCATTTGCAATACCAGTTACCAAGGTGACATTAGATAACTCTTTTAACTCAATAGTTGAATGTTCTGAAATTACATTATCGGAATATCTTATAGAACTAAAAAATACATTTTGATTTTCACTTGGACGTATTCGTTTTATAAAACCAGCTTTAGTAGATTCATTTAATTCATCCGGACATTTAGTTACCACTATTATATCAGCTCGATTTGCACCATGTTTTGGCTCTCGTAAATTTCCGGTTGGCAAAACGAAGTCTGAAAAATAAGGATTTGCATAAGTTGTTAATAAAATATTCAATCCGGCTTTTACTTTTCTATGTTGGTAAGCATCATCTAAAAGAATAATTTCTGGCTTACTTTTTTGTTTTTGCAGTTCAGAAATCCCGTTCTGTCTATCGGCATCAACGGCAACCAAAATATCTTTTTTAAATTTGTTATAAAACTGAAAAGGTTCATCACCAATAGTTTCCGCTGTAGCTGTTTCATCTGCTAAATAAAATCCTTTGGTCTGCCTTTTATATCCTCTACTTAGCGTCGCAACTTTATAATCTTTTTTTAAAAGCGTAATTAAATACTCAATCATTGGTGTTTTTCCAGTTCCGCCAGCACTTAAATTACCAACACAAATTACAGGAAAGTCATAAAATTTAGATTTTTTAATTCCTAAATCATATAATTTATTGCGCAACCAAGTCACTAAATAGTAAATTGGTACAAAAGGAAATAATATGTATCGCAACATTTTCATCATAGCAAAGTAAATATTTTATATTTGTTTAATAATCAAATCATGAAAATATTATGATTATTCAAGATGTCATTAATTATTTAGAAGAACTTGCGCCTTTAGCTTACGCTGAAGATTTTGATAACGTCGGACTTTTAGTTGGCCATAAAAACACAGAAGTAACCGGTGTTTTGGTTACACTAGACACACTTGAAAACGTTGTAGATGAAGCCATTGCAAAAAAATGCAACCTCATTGTTAGCTTCCACCCTATTATATTTAACGGTTTAAAAAAACTAACTGGTAAGAATTATGTGGAGCGCGTGGTTATGAAAGCCATAAAACATGATATTGCTATTTATGCTATTCACACCGCATTAGATAATGCAATTCAAGGCGTTAATGATATGATTTGTAATCAATTAAAATTGACAAACAAACGTATTTTAATTCCGCAAAGTGAAACTATAAAAAAACTAACCACTTACGTTCCTAAAAATGAAGCTGAACAATTAAGAACAGCCTTATTTGGTATTGGTGCGGGAAGTATTGGAAATTATAAGCATTGTAGTTTTAATGTTGAGGGTTATGGTACATTTAATGCCAATGAAGATTCAAATCCTGTAAAAGGTAAAAAAGGTGAAACACATATCGAAGATGAAACAAAAATTTCAATAACGTTTCCAAAACATATCGAATCTCAAGTTATTAAAACACTTTTTAAAACACATTCTTACGAAGAAGTTGCCTATGAAATTACAACTTTAGAGAATAAAAATCAGAATATAGGCATGGGAATGGTTGGCGAATTAAGCGAACCGATGGACGAAAGATCATTTTTAAAGTATTTAAAAGCAAAAATGAATACAGAATGCATTAAACATTCTTCCTTTTTAAATAAAAACATAAAGCGTGTTGCTGTTTTAGGAGGCTCAGGTAGTTTTGCTATTCAAGCGGCTAAAGCTACTGATGCTGATGCATTTATAACTGCCGATTTAAAATATCATGATTTTTTTACCGCAGAAAATAACATTCTTTTGGCAGATATTGGACATTATGAAAGTGAGCAATTCACAAAAAATCTTTTAGTGGCATATCTTACAAAAAAAATTACTAATTTTGCAATCATTTTATCGAACACAAATACCAATCCTGTTAAGTATTTTTAAATATGGCAAAAAAGAAAGAAGTAACTGTTGAAGAGCGCTTAAGAGCATTATACGATTTACAACTTATAGATTCTCGTATAGATGAAATAAGAAATGTTCGTGGAGAACTTCCTTTAGAAGTTCGCGATTTAGAAGATGAAGTTGCTGGTTTAAATATTAGATTAGAAAAACTTATTTCTAATTTAGAAGTAATAGAGAATGATATTACTGGAAAGAAAAATTTAATTGAAGAGTCTAAATCTTTAATGAAAAAATACAGCGAACAGCAAAAAAATGTTAGAAATAACAGAGAATTTAATTCGCTAACAAAAGAAGTTGAATTTCAAGAACTTGAAATTGAATTGGCTGAAAAGCATATTAAAGAATTTAAAGTTCAAATAGAGCAGAAAAAAGAAGTTATTGCTGAAACTAAAGAGCGTTTAAAAGAGCGTGAAACGCATTTAAAACACAAAAAGAGTGAATTGGATGCTATTTTAGCTGAAACTGAAAAAGAAGAGCAAGCTTTAATTGGTAAATCGGAAGATTATAAAACTCAAATTGAAGACCGTTTAGTTGCTGCTTATACCAGAATAAGAAAGAATGTTAAAAATGGCTTAGCCGTTGTACCTATTGAAAGAGGCGCAGCAGGAGGATCATTCTTTACTATTCCACCACAAGTACAAGTTGAAATTGCTTCAAGAAAAAAAGTAATTACAGATGAGCATAGTGGACGTATTTTAGTTGATGCCGCTTTAGCTGATGAACAGAAAGCTAAAATGAAAAAAATGATGGCGAAACTTTAATTTAAAAAGCCTCTTTAGGTTTTGCCTAAAGTTTACTCTAAAATTGTCATTCCTGTGAAAATGGGAATCCTTAAAATATATTTCAAAGCCTTTCATAAATGAAAGGCTTTTTTATTTTAATAAAACTTTCACAGCATAAACTATTAGGTTTTGTATTTTTATACGTCTATTGAAAAAGAAAAATGTACTATGAAAAGAATAATCCTTTTATTAACAATCGCTTTATTATTTAGTTGCCAGAATTCTGCACAAACAAATAAAGCGCAAGAAGCAGTTATAAACGCAGAACCAGTTGAAGTTCCTTTAAAAAAAGGAAAAGCAAGAGCCTATTTTGCAAGTGGTTGTTTTTGGTGTGTTGAAGCTATTTACGAAAGTGTAAAAGGTGTTGATGAATCTATATCTGGGTATTCTGGCGGACATTCAAATAATCCAACCTATGAAGCAAGTAACACAGGAAGAACAGGACATGCCGAAGCTGTAGAAATTATTTACGACCCAAAAGTAGTTAGCTTTGAAACTTTAGTAGATGTATATTTTGGATCGCAAAATGTTACTCAAGTAAACGGACAAGGAAATGATAGAGGTTCTCAATACCGCTCTATTATTTTTTATCAAAACGATGCTCAAAAAGATATTATTTTAAAGAAGAAGAAAGCATTAGCTAAAAAGATGGGCGTTAAAATTGCTGCTGAAGTCTATCCATTTCAAAAATTTTGGCTTGCCGAAGATTATCATCAAGATTACGAAAAACTTCATCCTAACAACAGTTATATAAGAAATGTATCTATACCTAGATTAAAAAGGTTTAAAGCTAAATTTCCAGACTTAATTAAAGAAAGCCATTAATCATTTAAGTCGTTAAAATTGACTTTACGGGATAACGACAAAAAAATCATTATTTAACGAGTTGTGTGTAATGCAAAAAACCATTCTAACATCAAATTATGAATTTAAATCAAATAACAATTCCCTCATTAGATTTGACTAAATCCATTCCGTTCTATGAAAAATTAGGATTGAGATTGATAGTTAAAGCATTACCACATTACGCAAGATTTGAATGTCCAGATGGAAACTCAACATTCTCAATCCATCAAACTCAAGTTTTACCTAAAGGAGATGGGATTTACGTGTATTTTGAGTGCGAAAATCTGGACGAATTTGTAAATGAACTTTCCAAAAAAGGAATAGAATTTTACGAACAGCCAAATGACAAAAGTTGGTTATGGCGTGAAGCGAGATTAAAAGATGTTGACGGGAATCAGTTGATATTGTATTATGGGGGCGAAAACAGGTTAAATCCACCTTGGAGAATTGATTAATTTAAACCAGTCAGAAAATAATAATTATAGCGGAACTAAAAAAAGATTGCGAAAAGCACTACACACAACACGATTATATAACAAAAAAAACTAATTTCAAAAAACTCAACTCTAAACCTTAGTAGCTTTCAAAGTGAAAATCAAAGGATATAATTTATCCTTAGTCACATACATTCCAGAATCTGTTTTTTCCAAATTGGGTAATACATCATAAGGGCTTTCGCCATATTCTTTTAAATACTCAATATGTAAACCTGCTTGGGTTAACGCATTTACTACTTCACTCAAACCATGATTCCAACCATATTCTTTACTAAGCATTTTTGAATCTTGGTTAGCATAAGTACCTTCATATTCTTCATAAATAACAGCGTCCTGCATATAGCCATATTTCATAATGGACTTGTCATCTAAATAATCGAACATCCAAACAATGGGATGAAATTCAGCCATAAAAAAAGTTCCTCCTTTTTTTAAACGCTCAGCAATCATTTTGCCCCAAGGTTTTAAATCGGGCAACCAACCAATTACGCCGTAACTTGTAAAAACAATATCAAAAGTTTCTTCAACAAATTTTGAAGTATCTAACACATTACAACAAACAAAATTGGCATCTAATTTTAGTTCTTTGTTTAATGATTTAGCTAGTTTTATGCCTTCATCACTTAAATCTACACCTGTACACTTCGCGCCCATGCTACTCCAACTTAACGTGTCTTGTCCAAAGTGGCACTGTAAATGCAACAATGATTTATCCGAAACATTACCTAAAGCATCAAGTTCATAAGGCATTAAAGATGATTTACCATTTTTAAAAGCTTCCATATTATACATAGCGCTTTTAGCATGCACTTTCACCTTAGTATTCCATGTTGCTTTATTGGTTTCAAAATATTTGTCGTTAATTTTCATATTCAAGTTATATCTTTACAAAAAATCTAAATTATGCAAAAATTAATTTACATCTGCTTTATCGCATTATTTTCAATGGCTTGCAAACAAAATACAGAAACCAAAACTGTTGAACCCGAAGTTTCTGTAGCCGAAAAAATAGCTAACGCTCATGGTTTTGAAAACTGGAAAAATGTATCTGAAATTTCATTTACGTTTTTCGGAAAAAGAAGTTGGACTTGGCAACCAAAAAGTAACGATGTAAAATTAATTACAGAAACGGATACCATTACATATAATAGAAAAAACATGGATTCTATAGCCACAAAATATGACCGTGGTTTTGTAAACGATAAATTTTGGTTACTTATCCCGTTTCAATTGATTTGGGATACTGGAACAACAATATCAGAACCTATTCAATCTGAAGCACCAATTAGTAAAACAGTAATGAATAAAATTACGCTAACGTATTCTTCTGAAGGTGGTTACACGCCAGGTGATGCTTATGATATTTATTTTGACAACCAATATATTATTAAAGAATGGGCCTTTAGAAAAGGAAATGCACCAGAGGCTGGACTTGTAAATACTTTTGAAAACTACAAAGATTATAATGGTATAAAAATAGCCTTAGACCATAAAAAAGGTGAAGACGATTGGAATCTTTCTTTTTCTAATGTTGAAGTTGTTTTAGAAAACTAACTGTAATCTGATTTAAAAAAAAGGACTTCAAATAACTTGAAGCCCTTTTTTTTATATTACTAGCCTTTAAAATTATTTTTTACATGAGTGCCATCGCAATAAGGTTTGTTTTCTGAAGCACCACAACGACAAAAAGCAGTTGTTTTATTTTTTAGCTCGGTTGATCCATCTTTGTTAGTCACCTTCAAAGTACCATAGATTAAAAGTGGTCCGTTTTCTAAAACTTCAACTTTCGTATTTAAACTTTCAGCTGTTTCATCTTCTACATCATTCATGTAAAAACTTAACGCTCCCGATGGGCATTGCTTTACTTGATTCACAAGTTCTTCAGTGGAAGCGCCATCAATTCGCAGCCATGGTCTTACTTTAGGTCTGAATACATTGGGTAATCCTCTAACACATATTCCAGAATGAATACATTTATCAGGCTGCCAAATAATGGTAACCTCGCCGTTTGTATATTCTTTTTTTTTAGACATTTTCAGAAGTTTTTACTAAATATAAAAAAAATAGTCTTCTTAAACTTCTATTTTTTGAGATACTTTCTACGTTTTTAATTCTTATTTTTGTTAGAAACCGAAAAACAACACAACCTTGTCCGACTATAAATTAGGTCTAGAATATGCTTTAGAACAAGACCAAAATGATATTTTAAAATCTTATAGAAATCAATTTCATATCCCAAAAGACGAACATGGAAATGACTTGATTTACATGACGGGAAATTCACTCGGACTTCAGCCAAAATCAACAAAAAAATACGTAAATCAAGAACTTGAAGATTGGGCAAATTTAGGAGTTGAAGGGCATACACATGGAAAAACACCATGGCTTGCTTACCATGAGTTTTTAACAGAAAGCATGGCAAAAGTAGTTGGTGCAAAACCAATTGAGGTTATTGTAATGAACACGCTTACCGCAAACCTTCATTTTATGATGGTATCGTTTTATAAACCAACAAAAAAACGTTATAAAATACTTATTGAAAGTGATGCATTTCCATCTGATAAATATGCCGTTGAATCACAATTACGTCATCATGGATTTGATGATAAAGACGGATTGGTTTTATGGAAACCACGAGAAGGTGAATCGATATTAAATTATGAAGACTTAGAAAATCTTTTAGAAACACAAGGTGATGACATCGCATTAATAATGATTGGTGGTGTTAATTATTATACTGGTCAATTTCTCGATTTGAAACGCATTACCAAACTCGGTCATAAATACGGATGTAAAGTAGGTTTTGATTGCGCGCATGGCGCAGGTAATGTAGCTCTAAATTTACATGCTTCAGGAGCCGATTTTGCAGTTTGGTGTACCTACAAATACTTGAATTCTGGCCCAGGAAGTTTGGCAGGTTGCTTTGTACATGAGCGTCATGCACACAATAAAGATTTAAACCGATTTACAGGTTGGTGGAGTCACAATAAAAAAACGAGGTTTAATATGCGTGGTGACTTTGACCAACTTCCGGGTGCAGAGGGCTGGCAACTTAGCAATCCGCCTATTTTATCAATGGCTGCCATAAAAGCATCTTTAGACATGTTTCATGAAGTTGGTATAGAAAAATTGGTGAAAAAATCTAAAAAACTAACAGGATATTTTGAGTTTTTAATAAATCAATTAGGAAAAGAAACCATTTCTATAATTACACCAAAAATTCCTAATGAACGTGGTTGCCAATTATCAATTCAAGTAAAAAATGCAGATAAATCGTTACATAATAAATTAACAGAAAGTGGTGTAATTAGCGACTGGAGAGAACCTGATGTGATACGTTGTGCGCCTGTACCACTTTATAATTCTTTTGAAGATGTATACAGGTTGGTTGAAAATTTGAAAGTTATATTAAACTAAAATACTGATGTCTCCTCGAGCGCAGTCGAGAGGTTTTTAAAGGTCTCGACTGCGCTCGACCAGACAAAATAATATGAATAAAAAACAAAACATACTTATTATTGGCGCAGGACTATGCGGTTCTCTACTAGCATTACGTTTAGGACAAAGAGGTTACAACGTCTCGGTTTACGAAATGCGACCTGATTTGCGTAAAGTAGATATTTCGGCAGGACGCTCTATAAATCTAGCTTTTTCAAACCGCGGCAATAAAGCCATAAAACTTGTTGGCTTAGAAGACAAAGTAAAATCACTTTGTATTCCCATGAATGGGCGAATGATTCATGATGAACATGGCAATACATTTCAATCAAATTATAGTGGTAGAGACCATGAATACATCAATTCTATTTCTCGTGGCGATTTAAACGCCTTACTTTTAGATGAAGCTGAAAAACATAAAAACGTCAATATTTATTTCGATAAGAAATGTAAATCTGTCGATTTTGAAAAAACCACAGTTTTATTTGAAGATTATAAAAGTAAAGATCAGTTTGTAGAAGATGCCGATATTATAATTGCTACCGATGGCGCTGGTTCTGCTATGCGAAAGAGTTACTATTTAGGCAAAAAATTCTTGTTTAGTTTTTCTCAGTCCTATTTAACCCATGGTTACAAAGAATTAAGTATTTACCCTAAACCAAATGGCGATTATAAAATTCATAAAAATGCTTTACATATTTGGCCTCGTGGTAGTTTTATGCTCATTGCGTTACCAAATTTAGATGGCAGTTTTACGGTAACGCTCTTTTTAAGTTATGAAGAAGGCCAATACAATTTTAATAACCTAACAACCGAAGAACGTATTTTAGCATTTTTTAGTGATGAATTTCCCGACGCATTAGCATTAATGCCTAATTTAATTGACGCCTTTTTTGAAAACCCTACGGCACCTTTAGGTACCATAAAATGCTCGCCTTGGCATTATAAAGGTAATACACTTTTAATGGGCGATGCCGCCCATGCTATTGTGCCGTTTTACGGACAAGGGATGAATGCTTCTTTTGAAGATGTTGTAGAATTTGATAAAGTGCTAGATAAAAACTTAAACAATTGGGAAGATGTATTTAAAACCTATGAACATAATAGAAAAAAAGATACTGATGCTATTGCAGATTTAGCTATTGATAATTTCCATGAAATGAAAGACCATGTGGCAAATCCTATTTTTCAAGAAAAACGCAAATTAGAAATGGCTTTAGAAAAGACGTTTCCCAATGACTATTCTTCAAAGTATTCTCTTGTAACTTTTAATGAACATATTGGTTACAGAGAAGCCATGTTAAAAGGACGTGCCCAAGATAAAGCTATTTTAAATTTGCTTACAGATCAGAAAATTGATGTGAATGGCGATTTAAAAGCTATTTTAGAAAAAGTAAAACAAGAAACTGCAGCTATTCTTGAAGACGATAGAATTGCTGGATTAAAATAATAAAACGTCTTTACGAGGAACGAAGTGACGTGGTAATCTGTAAAATTGAAGTTACAAATAAAAAAGATTGCCACAGCAAATAAAAATTTGCTTCGCAATGACAAATAAAAAGTAAGTTATGAGTAAAGAACAGAAAGTAACACCAAGAGGCGCATACCCACACACCAAATGCGTAGGCGATTTTATATTTGTTTCTGGCACCAGTTCACGGCGTGCCGACAATACCATTGCTGGTGTTGATATTATTGACGAAATGGGGACCAAACGCTTAAATATTGAAACTCAAACGCGAGAGGTTCTAAAAAACATTGAAAAGAATTTAAGCAATGAAAACGCAACTTTAAAAGATGTGGTTGATGTTACGTCTTTTTTAGTAAATATGAATGATTTTGCAGGTTATAATAAAGCATATGCTGAGTTTTTTGATAAAGAAACCGGACCAACTAGAACTACTGTAGCAGTCCATCAATTACCACACCCAGATTTGGTGGTAGAAATTAAGGTTATGGCTTATAAGAAATTATAATGAACATCCAAAACTACATAAACGGCAAATTTGAAAATCCAATCTCAAACGAATGGATAAATAATTTCAATCCAGCAAACGGTGTAGTTTACGGACAAATACCAAACTCATCAAAAAAAGATGTCGAAAACGCTTATAAAAGTGCCAAATCTGCTTTTAAACAGTGGTCACAAAGCACCTTGGAAGAAAGAAGCAGGATTTTAATTAAAATTTCTGAACTATTAGAAGCTAATTTACAGCGTTTTGCAGAAGCTGAAAGTAAAGACAATGGTAAACCTTTAAGTTTAGCTAAAGCAGTTGATATTCCTAGAGCAGCCAGTAATTTTAGGTTTTTCGGGAACGCTATAACTCAATTTGCAAGTGAAAGTCATGAAAGTGTTGGTCAAAATGCTATAAATTATACCTTGCGTCAACCTATTGGCGTTGTAGGTTGTATTTCACCATGGAACCTTCCGCTCTATTTATTTACCTGGAAAATTGCACCAGCCATTGCCGCAGGAAATTGCGTGGTTGCAAAGCCAAGTGAAGTTACACCAATGACAGCATATTTATTAGGAGAGATACTAATAAAGGCTGGCCTCCCAAAAGGAGTTTTAAATATAGTCCATGGACTAGGTTCAACTACTGGGCAAGCTATAATTGACCACCCAGACATAAAAGCCATTAGTTTTACTGGAGGAACAGAAACAGGTGCTCATATTGCAAAAGTAGCAGCGCCAATGTTTAAAAAATTATCTTTGGAATTAGGTGGAAAAAACCCAAATATCATATTCGCAGATTGCGATTATAATGATATGTTGGAAACCACCGTTCGTTCATCATTTTCAAATCAAGGCCAAATATGCCTATGCGGAAGTCGCATATTTGTAGAGAAATCAATTTACAAAACATTTAAAACTGATTTTGTTAAAAAAGTAAGCGCATTAAAAGTCGGCCATCCGTCTGATAATAAAACAAATATTGGTGCTTTAGTCTCAAAATCGCATTTAAATAAAATTATTAACTATATTGAAATTGCAAAAAAGGAGGATGGCAACATACTTTGCGGAGGAAATAAAGTAGTTGTTAAAAATTATGAAAATGGGTATTATTTCGAGCCAACAGTCATTGAGGTTAAAACTGATGATTGTAGAATAAACCAAGAAGAAATTTTTGGCCCCATAGTAACCATTATGCCTTTTGAAAATGAAGATGAGGTTTTAGAAATGGCAAACAAGGTTAAGTATGGGCTATCGGCAACCCTTTGGACAAATGATTTAAAACGCACAATGCGAATGAGTCATCAATTACAAGCTGGAATAATTTGGGTAAACACATGGATGCTTCGTGATTTGCGAACGCCTTTTGGAGGCATCAAAGCTAGTGGTGTTGGTCGAGAAGGTGGTTTTGAAGCTTTACGCTTTTTTACAGAAGCTAAAAATGTTTGTATAAAGTATTAAAAGGAACCAAGACAAAAGAACCAAGAATAAAGACAAAACAATAAATGTCTTGCATCTTGATTCTTGTGTCTTTAATCTAAAATAAATGGATTTAAAACTAAACGATAAAAATGCATTGGTTTGTGGAAGCACGCAAGGTATAGGAAAAGCAACTGCCATGGCATTAGCTGAAGAAGGTGTTAATGTTACGCTTGTAGCCAGAAATAGAGAGAAATTAAAAGCTGTTTTAGAGGAATTACCAAATAGCGAAAACCACAGCTACATTGTAGCTGATTTTTCTAATCCAAGAGAATTACAAGAGCAGGTTATTAAATTTATTGAGAAAAAGCATGGCTTTCATATTCTAATAAATAATACTGGTGGCCCAAGAAGTGGTGCTATTTTAAGTGCTAGTTTAGATGAGTTTGATAATGCTTTTACCATGCATTTAAAATGCAACCATGTTTTAGCTCAAGCAACGATTCCATTTATGAAAGCAGAAGGTTTTGGTAGGATTGTTAATGTGATTTCAACTTCGGTAAAAGAACCCATTCCTGGGCTTGGTGTTAGTAATACAACCCGAGGTGCTGTTGGTAATTGGAGTAAAACTTTGTCCGAAGAAGTAGCTTCTTTTGGCATCACAGTAAACAACGTATTACCTGGTTTTACTGACACTGAACGTTTAACCGAAATTATTAAAATAAAAGCTGCTGGTGCTGAAACCTCTATTGAAGACATGACCGAAATCATGAAAAACTACACACCTGCAAAGCGTTTTGCTAAACCAGAAGAAACAGCAAATGTTATTACATTTTTAGCAAGCGAATGCTCAAGTTACATCAACGGAATTAACGTTCCTGTTGATGGTGGTCGAACAAAAAGTTTGTAACTTTATAACAATATTAAACTGTCTGTCATTACGAGGAGCGAAGTGACGTGGTAATCTTAGCGAAAGGAACAGATTGCCACAGCAAATAAAAATTTGCTTCGCAATGACGGTAAAAATATAAAACCATGAGTAATTTAACTTCCCCTATAAATTTTAAAGCTTGGATTGAAGAAAACAGACATCTTTTAAAACCACCAGTTGGAAATAAAGTCGTTTGGAAAGATGGCGATTTTATTGTTATGGTTGTAGGTGGACCCAATAACAGAAAAGATTACCATTATAATGAAACTCCTGAGTTTTTCTATCAAGTTGAGGGTGATATTATTTTAAAAATAATAGACAAAGGCACACCTAAAAATGTTCATATTAAAGAAGGTGATATTTATTTATTGCCTCCTAAAGTACCGCATTCACCTCAACGCGGTGCAAATACAGTTGGTTTAGTTATTGAATACAAACGACCAGAAGGCATGCGCGATGCACTACTTTGGTTTTGCGAAAACTGTGTAACTAAATTATATGAAGAAGACTTTACAGTAGAAAATATTGAAACAGATATGCCTAAAATATTTGACAAATATTATAACGATAAAGATAAACGAAGCTGTCCAAATTGTGGAGAAATTATGCAACCACCAAAAAAAGTGCAGATAGATTAAAAGCCCCATTGTCCTGTGGATATTTCCCCAAAGGGGAAACAAAAATGCTTTTAAGAATTTGAAAGATAAGCACAAGTTTCTGAAACAAATTCAGGATACAAAATAAAAAATTAATTTAAAGATTCCTGACCTCTCAGGATTTTAACATGAAGCGAAAATTAAGAATTAACGGTCATTCACACTTACTACCTTATCCTGAGGAAATACCAGATTTCATGCAAGAAAAAGGTATCTTTTGGGTAGATAAAGACCGTAAATTTATGCTTCAAAAAGATTGGAGCAGACCAGTAACCGATTCTAGTTTTTTTTTACACGAAAAACTAGAATGGATGGAACGCAACAAAATAGATCACGCTGTTGTATTAAATCTATCTCAATTATATGGCAACGGCTTGCGTGTTGAAGAAATGAAACAAGCATTGCGTTTTCAAAATGATTTTAATGCTAAAATTCAACATGAAAACCCAAGTAAATTCACTTGTGGCTTTGTGGTTCATCCTGGTTTTGTAAGAAGTGCTTGTTGGGAAATAGAGCGTTGTGTTGAAACTCATGGTATGCAATTACTCTGCTTACCAACACATTACATGGATACTATTGGGACGTGGCGTTGTATTTTTGATGAAGAAAACGAACCTATTTTTGAATTGGCTAGCAAATACAATCTGGCTGTTGAGATTCATCCTTACGATGGTGAAAAATTCATAAAGCTAGAAAACACCTCATGGCGTTTTCACCTTATTTGGATGCTAGCACAATGTGCTGATGCCTATCATTTTTTAACCTTAAATGGTTATCAAGAAAAGTATCCAAATATGCGTACTTGTTTTGCTCATGGCGGACAATTAGCTCAAATTAATTTAGGAAGACGTATTCAAGGATTTGATGGTAGACCGGATTTATTTGAAGGTAAACATCATCCAAGAAAGGCAGTAGGGCACAAAAACATCTTCTTTGATACACTTGTTCACGATACGGGCGGATTAGAATTATTAATAAAAAATCATGGCTCGAAACAGGTGATAATGGGATTAGATGACCCGTACCCTTTAGGCGAAATGGAAAGCGCTAAACAATCCTCTTATCCTGGTAAGATTTTAGACTTAGCTATGGACAGAAAAATTATTAATGAAACTCAATATGACGCCATTTGGAAAGATAATGTCATACAATGGCTATGTGGAGAAGATGAAAATGCCAAAGAAAAATTGATTAATAGAATACTTAATTAATATATGTGTCTCCTCGAGCGCAGTCGAGAGGTTTATAATGAAATCATATTACGTTTACATACTAAAATGTGCTGATGGATTAACGTATACGGGAATTATTAATAATATCTCAAGGAGATTTGAAGAACACCAAAAAGGATTAAATAAAAGTTGTTTTACTTTTCAAAGAAGACCTACGGAATTAATATTTCACCAAGAATTTAATAATATAGAACAAGCTATATATTTCGAAAAGAAAATCAAAAATTGGAGTGCTAAAAAGAAACTCGCTTTAGCCAATGGAGAATTTGATATGCTACAAATTTTATCTGAATGTAGAAACGCAACCCATTCAAAATACAATCCTAATAACAAATAGGTCTCGACTGCGCTCGACCAGACAAACTACAATAACTTATATTTGACATGCATTTTATACCAGAAAAATTAGATGATTATGTTGTAAAGCATTCTGAAGACGAACCAGAATTACTTCAACAATTAACACGAGAAACCTATCAAAAAATATTGCAACCACGCATGTTAAGTGGGCATTATCAAGGTCGTGTTTTAAGTATGATTTCTAAGTTGGTAAATCCCAAAAATATATTAGAAATTGGCACATACACAGGTTATTCTGCATTATGTTTAGTGGAAGGTATGCAAGACTCTGGCGAATTACATACCATTGATATTAATGAAGAATTAGTTGATTTTCAAAGAACTTATTTTGATAAATCTAATTACGGCCACCAAATTCATCAACATTTGGGCAATGCTTTAGAAATTATTCCTAAACTTAATAAAACCTTTGATTTAGTTTTTATAGATGCTGATAAAGAGAATTATTCCAACTACTTTAATTTGATTATTGAAAAATTAAATAAAGGAGGAATCATTTTATCTGATAATGTACTTTGGAGCGGCAAAGTTTTAGAAACTACCTTCAAAAAAGAAGATACTTCTACTCCTGCTCTTATTGAATATAACAAGCTTTTAAAAGCTGACAAACGTGTTGAAACTGTTGTTTTACCTATTAGGGATGGATTGACAATTAGTAGAAAATTATAACTTTCTTTTTACTGATCCAGTAAAATCTTCTATATCGTCTTTTACTTTATTAAGTTCTTTTTTCACATCTGAGGTAATACTGGTATCCAAACCGTTTTTCTCAGCTGTTTTAGTTATTTCGTGCTTAATATCGTTAGTGGCATCTTTAAGTGTACGCATGCCTTTACCTAAGCCTCGAGCAATTTCAGGTAACTTATCAGCACCAAAAACCATGATAACTATAAATAGTATAAATGCAATTTCTCCTCCTGAAATAAATAAAAATGTAGCTTGCTGTATCACATTACAAATATAGTGAGTTGTTTTAATACAATAAAGAAATATTATATTAACTATACCCAAGTTTTTTTAAGTAAAAGAAGCTGTCTTAAAAATACAATATTTAACTTACTGTCACATTGAGCGCAGTCGAAATGCATTGAAATTCAGTATTATAAGTTTTTCGACTGCGCGCATAATGACACTTGACTTGTCTTTTAAGACAGCCTCTTTTATTTTAGCTAAACGGAAATTTACCCTTTAACCTTATTCTTAAATTTATCAAAATCATTGCCTTTATCCTCTTTTGGCCATGAATTGTTTGATGTATCAATATCTGCTGTTTCTAAATCTGGATCTACAGAAATATTTACAATTTCTTTTTCAGATGCTATGGTTCTACTTACTTCTTTATCATTTAGTCTCCATATTTGTGCAGGATATGTTTCTCTTGTTTTAGAGCCATCTGCATAAGTATATTCAACTATAATTGGCATTACTAAACCTCCTGGTTTATTAAACGTCACACTATAAAAATACTTAGGCTCTTTTATATTTTTACGTTGTTCTGGTGTAAAATTATCCATTAAATACTCATTCAACGTAGTCGAATTTTCTAATGGAGAACCATTTTTCATATCTTCTTCAAAACCTTCGCTACCTTCTTCTATTAGGTATACTAATTTATCAGCTTCTAAATTTAACCTTTCAGCTATTCTTTTACCGTAGTCATTTTGTTTGGATGTTACGTAATATTTTTTCACCTCTTTTACACCAATATCTACCCAATCTGTGGTATAAAACCAACCTCTCCAATACCAGTCTAAATCAAATGCAGACGCATCCTCCATGGTTCTAAAAAAGTCTTCTGGTGTTGGGTGTTTAAACATCCAACGTTGTGCATACTCTCTAAAAGAGTAATCGAATAAATCGCGTCCCATTACGGTTTCTCTTAAAATATTTAGTGCTGTTGCTGGCTTACCGTAAGCGTTATTACCAAACTGATAGGTGTTAAGTCCTTTGCTCATAATTGGAGCAATAAAATCTTGATTGCCTCCCATGTAAGGTACTATTTTACTTGCTGGACCACGACGATGTGGAAACTCTTTATCCCCTTCAGACAGTGCTCCTGGATACCAATTTCCAAAATCTACTTGTGCTACATATTGAACAAACGAGTTAAGTCCTTCGTCCATCCAAGTCCATTGGCGTTCATCACTATTTACAATCATAGGGAAAAAGTTGTGCCCAACTTCATGGATTATAACTCCAATCATGCCATACTTTACACGATCGCTGTACGTACCATCTTTTTCTGGACGCCCAAAATTGAAACAAATCATTGGGTATTCCATACCCATTGGCGCGTGTACTGAAATTGCTTTATGATATGGATAATCAAAAGTCATTCTAGAGTATGATTTCAATGTACTGGCAACTGCTTTTGTTGACCATTGTTCCCAAAGTGGATTCCCTTCTTTAGAGTACAAGGATACAGCCATAACATCTTTATTACCAATTTTAACAGCCATCATATCCCAAATAAACTTACGTGAGGTTGCAAAACCAAAATCACGAACATTTTTAGCAGATAATTTCCAAGTTTTTGTCTTATTACTTTTTGTTTTTTCAGTAACCTCAGCTTCAGCTTGTGTAACAATGACAACAGGTTCTTTATATGATTTTTTTGCTTGTTCGAAGCGATTCATCATCGTTTTTGTAAACACTTCTTTTCTATTAACAAGAACACCTGTTCCATCTAATATATGATCTGCTGGTACTGTAATATTTACATCAAAATTCCCGAATGGTAATGCAAATTCATCACGACCCCAAAATTGTGAATTCTGCCAACCTTCAACATCGTTATAAACAGCCATTCTTGGATAGAATTGAGCCATCACATATATTCTATTATCGTTTTCTTCAAAATATTCATAACCTGAACGCCCGCCATCTTTCACATGATCGTTGATATTATACCACCATTTAATTCCGAATGAAAATTGTTCGCCACTTTTTAAAATTTTTGGCAACTCAACTCGCATCATGGTTCTATTTATCATGTGTGGTAAACTACCTCCATTTACATCAGTTACAGTTTCAATGTTAAATCCGCCATCGAAACCCTCTGTCATATACTCTTTCGCAAATCTATCAGCAGTTGTAGCTGGTCTGTAATCATTACTTTGAATTAGCGGTGTTTTAGAATCTCTTGCTCGCATATTTTGATCTAATTGTACCCAAAGGTATTTAAGATCATCTGGCGAATTATTGGTATATGTTATGGTTTCGTTACCAAATAATCGGGCATTAACATCATCAATTTTGATGTCCATTTTATAATCAGCTTGTTGCTGATAGTAAGCAGGACCTGGCGCACCAGAACCTGTTCTAAACATATTAGGCGTAGCAAACTCTTCGTATAATTGTTTAAATTTATTGGTATTGGTATGTCCTGTTTTTACTGCTTCTTTAACT
>JBAQZZ010000017.1:0-5167 GCA_049791475.1 Flavobacteriaceae bacterium
GCTGTTAATTAATACTTGAATTTTGATTATTTTCTATTTGAAATTTCAAATAGACGTCTTTCAATTAAAATTCCCTCTCAACATATTTCATTTTAATTGAGTTTATTTGACCTATTTTGAAATTCAAAAATGAACTCAAATGTTAAAATTTGTTAAATCGAGACCAATACGGTGACCTGAAAAACTAATACCTTTTGAAAGCCTTATAAACAATGGAAAGTTAAAATTATGGTCGTTGTCTCCGACTCCACTTATTGGGCATCAAAACCCACCAAAAACCCTGTAAACATATGATTTACAGGGTTTTGTATTTTATTTGATCTCATTTAATTACACACTATATCATCTAAAAAGTGTGCAATTCGGGTGCAATTTTACATGACTAAAAATTGCACACCAATTCAATATAATCTTCTATATTTCAGTAATTTACAAAAAACATAAAGTTTGCTTATTTACACTTATTGGTGTACATTTAGTGTGCAATTTTACAGTAGCGTTATGGAAGATCGTTTTAGCAGTACTTTTTTCATCCGAAAAAGTAGAAGTAAAAAGAGTAATAAATGTGATATATATTTAAGAATCACAGCAAATGGAAAGTGACTAATAAAGGTCCGAGAGAAAAAGGGTCTTTTTAAGTATCTTGCTAATTCACATCTATCAATTCTAAATATTTGTTATAAAGCGCAATAAATATTTTATCAATAAGCGATAGTAAAAAAAAGTATACAAAATAATTTTCAAATTTATACTCTTCTTTTATTAGAGTTGCCAGCGTAGGTAGATTCTGTTGATATGATGAAGTATTATGAGCTGTTCTGTTTCTGTGTCTATATAAATGATTCTGGTAGATTTCCTGAAGTAATGGATTTGAAAATAAACTTCCCTTGTCGTTAGCAAAATGATTTGCATTTATACCAACTAATAGTTTTTCAAAATTAACAAACTCTCTTTGCGCCCAGATAGATAGATTAGATTTTGAAAATATGCCTGAAATCTCAGAAAAAGCTGACCTTAAAATAGCTTCTTTATCAATATTAATATCAGAGAATACAAGACCATTTTTGTTCAACTGATTTATAAGTTCTCTATAAATTTTTTGCTTTTCAGAATAACTAGAACATTCGCCCAATGGGGTCTTAGTAAACTCGTATCTATATTCATAATCAAACGTTGCTATCTCCCAACATATACATTTCATCTTTTGCTCCTGAAAACCAGTAGCTTTTAAAAATGTAGATTGCATAACATAATCGTATAATGGAAATGTTTCAATACCGTTCCCTATACCAGAACTCGCCGTAACGGCATCCTTCCAATAGGTAGCTCTTGAACTTGAAGTCCAATGGCGCTTTGTGTCAATTTTTTCTTGACTTCATTTTTGACGGTGGCTGATGCCTTTCCGTTTTTGCTTGCAGAACTTGCTTTTGTTGTCATAATACTTAAATTTTAGATTAAACAATATTTTTGCAGAACCCAAACGGAAGACAAAATTTCTGCTCAAAAGGAAACGGAATAAATAAGTTGTGGGCGAAGCGTTGGCTTTATGCCGTAGTCTTTTGATTATAATATTTTGCGAGTTTATATTTGTACCAATATTGATATAGATATCTCTCCCCTTTTTTTTAAGCGGACGCTATTTCAAAATTTTATATTGGGAATGTAGCGTTCCTGCACCCAAAGTTTCGGGATTAGGCAGGATTAAGCGAAGTGGAAATCTAAAATTTTGGAATTGTGTCCAAGACTTTTACTAGTGAAGCTCTTTTCTTGGAATGTAGTTTTTTACGGAATGTAGAGGAATGTGCTGAGTGGGTTTATGCCCAAAAAAACCTTCATGCCAATTTAAGCAAGAAGGTTTTTTAAGCTCTTAAGAGATTTCTTTATTTTAATTTCCTTCACTTAAAGAATAACTTCCATCACCATTAAAATTTGTTACAGTAATTGATACCGACCAAATTCCTGAAACACCAGCAGATGTAACACCCGAAAAAGAATCTGGCTCTACAGCTCCATCAAGTGACCTATCAAGGACAACAGTGCCATCGGAATCCCTTACAACCAGTGTAAACATACCTGTTGCCGTAGCTGTAATGTCTGCATTATAATCTGCAGTTGTCAATGAGTTTTGCCAGTTAAACGTTCTGGTTACGCTTCCACCATCACCAGTAAAATCCCCATTAATATCCCCATTAAAATCATCATTATTCTCTACAACTGCGTTGTTTACTCTAATCTGGGCTGTTGGTGCAGGGTCATCTTTACTACAAGAAGCAAAAGCGACTAATACTATAATAAGTAGGCTGTTTTTTAATAGATTTTTCATAATTTTTATTATTTATTATTTGTTAATTTTTATTTTAATATGTAATTTTTAATATTATTGGAAAACTGATTCTGTACTGACATCCAATCGGTCCGCAACTAAATCGAAAATAGCTTCATTTTTTGTTTCGCTGATGACAATCACACCATCGGTAAGAATAGCATTGTCTAAAGCATTTGTTGATACCACACTAAACCATACTTGAGGGTCAAAAACAATTTTTGATAAGGCTGTTTCGTTTTCATTTACAAGCACCTGTTGCGATGTCTCTGCTTCAAAAACTTCACCTGAATTAAATTCAAAACGAATAGGTATAACCGTGCTGTTTGAATGTGTATATGTTCCTTCCATAATTACTGAAGGTTGGCTATCTTCATCCCGCAACTCAACGCCTAAATAGACATCCGTATAAGTACCAGCAGGAATAGTGATATCATCGAGGCTTGGTGTTGCAATGCCAGTTTCAAAATCGATTTTTGAAAATCGTTCTACATTTCGGGTCACAAAATTTCCAGACTCTAAAGTGCCATAAAATACAATTTCGCTTACCCAGACATATCCTGATGTGAAACTAATATTTTCGTTCATTCGTGATGAAGAAACTTTAGATGTTGCTTGTTTGTTACTATTTGTTCCGGCAATACCTGCTGTAATACTCAAGGTTGCATTTCCTGATCCTGATGAATCATCCTTACTACAACTTGTAAAAAAAGCTAAAGAGCCAATAAATGTTACTAATAAAATTAAATTTTTCATAATTACTGATGTTACGCAGCAATTTTGTTAAAACTGCTATTGGGTGTTGATAACTTCTCTAACTGTTCCCAAGCAGCTTTAGTTGCGGCAAGCCATATTTCGCTTTTCATGGCATAATGGTTTTTACTGTTCCTGATCTTTAGCCGCTCAAGTTTCATATAAGCAATCATAGATGCTACAAAATGAGCTTGTTGTGTTTGTATGGTTTTAGTTGGCGCCTTGGCAAAAGCCGTATTGTTTTTTATGGAGCGAAAAAACTCCTCTACTTTCCACCGTTTTTGATAGATTGCAGTGAGGTCCTGATAATCCAAGTTCAAATCACTTGTTGCCAGATAAAGCGTACCTGTACTACCATCTCCGTTTTTGAAGACTTGCTTAGCTATCAATATAGGTTCACTATATTGCTTTAGATAAACTGACATGGTACGCTCTTCCAGCGTTAAAGATTCAATACTTTGATAAATGCCTTTTGCTTTATCCTCTTTGTTTAAAGCTACGACTCGGTTTGATTTAAGTGCCAATATGAAGTCTGAGCTGCATTCTTGTGTTATACAGCTCATGTTCCCTGATGATGAAAACCAACTGTCTGCCAACACATATTTAAAGCCCGTGTTGTAATTTGCATGGACTACCATACGGCGCATCATTTCATTCTTGGTTTCTTTGCTCTTATGGGACGGTTTTCCGTTCTTGCCCAAAACCTCTACATCTTTCTTTACAAACTCAACACCTACAGGAAGGCCCATATCATATTTAGGGCTATAATAGTAGGAGCTGACAAAATTTACGCCCTTGACGCTTTTACCACTACAATGGTCATAGTGCCAATTTATCAACGGGTTGGTTTTGGTGAACTTTTTGGGCTCAATGGAATCATCGATAATCAACAACCCTTCTGGTGACCTGATTTCATGAACCATGGGCTTGGCTTCTGACCATAAGGTTTTTGAATCTACCTTACCCGATAACAAACGGGTTATTTGGTCATGGCTTACCTTGTTATCGGTCACTAACGACAGACCTGTTGCAGTACTGTAGGTTGGTGTCACCAACAAATAGTCCGTATATAAATCTAAAAGGTTATTAACATTCATAAACGAAATTTAATACTTTTGTGCGTAACATCAGATAATTATTAAATTTGGGATTATATTTCTATTTATAAAACAATCTATTTGCAATAGTTTACCCTTAATATCAAAAATTATTTAAAAATAAGATGTAATTATCTGATTTTAAAATACTTAAAATTAATTTTTTTTACTAAAATGTAATTCTTAAAAGTGCGTTGGGTGTGAATTCCAGTGAATTTTGGTTGATTCTTGATGGGAAATTTATATCAGTAAACTCATAAAACGAGTTGATGAGATTGTTTTTATTGGTAATATTCCATAAGGAAATGCCTGTATTAATATGTATTGAATTCTTGATTTTGAAATCATAGATAATAGATGCATCCCATCTGAAATAATCAGGTAAGTTACTTGTATTCGCAGATTCATAGTTGATTTCATTGTTTACCACTTCATTCCCTCTTATTGGATTTGTAATAGCTTTGCCAGTTTGCCACTTTAAACCAGTAGCTATTTTTAAGTTTTTATAACTGTAGGATACTCCCAAATTGAGAGCATGGTTAATATTGAAATTATTGGGAAACTCTGATGCTTGTAAAGTGTTGAACTTATAATTTAAATCCTGAAATGAATAACTTCCCCATAAACTTATGTCGTTTATTTTTTTACTGATGAACACATCAACTCCAATTCCTGAATAATCACCAGAATCTGTTCTAAATTGGTATTGGTTTTGAAATTCCTGACTCTGTGCAACTATCCCTTGCACATCTTTATAGAATAGCTCAATATTGATAAGCCATTTGTTTTCTTTATAAGTAAAACCTGTAGACAGTTGCTTGCTCTTAATGATAGGGATATCCTTATTGTTTGAGGCCACCCATCTTCGATTTTCCACACCGAGAAAATCATTTTGAAAATCGACAGATTGTGTAGTTGTTTGATGCTTAAATTCGCCAAGAACATCCCATGTTAAAACTTCTGAAATTTTCTGATTAAAACTTAATCTTGGTTC
>JBAQZZ010000018.1:0-2094 GCA_049791475.1 Flavobacteriaceae bacterium
TCGTTGGAGTTAAATGGTTTATTGATGTATTCAATGGCACCAGCTTTTAAACCTGTAATTTTAGTTTCAGTTGAATTTTTAGCTGTTAATAAAATAATGGGAATATGTTTTGTTAAACTATCTTTTAAAAGTTTTTCACAAAGTTCAATACCATCCATTTCTGGCATCATGATGTCACTAATAATTAAATCGGGTAGATTATTTTTTGCATGATAGTATCCTTCTTTACCATTTTCTGCAAGTAACACATTATATTGTTCAGATAGGAGTCCTTTTAAAAAATTTTGAAGTTCAAAATTGTCCTCAACTATGAGCACTGTTGTTTTAGAACTATCAAAATTTATTGTTTCTTTTAACTCAGTGTTCGGAGTATCAAAATTTTGATTGTTTTCAATTTTTTTACTTGAAGTGATTTTTTCACTATCTAGATAAGCATTCTCGGCTACTGGTATTTTTACAGTAAATATAGTTCCTTCAGATTTTGAACTTTTTACTCTTATTTTTCCCTTGTGAACATCTACTAATTCTTTAGTAAGTGCCAACCCTATGCCCATACCTTTGGCATCATTGTTTGTCCTGTAAAATAATTTAAAAATGTTCTCTAGTTCGTTTTCGGAAATTCCAGAACCTGTATCTGTGACAGAGATTTTTATAAATTGGTTATTTTTAATTGGTATGATGTTTAATTGTATAAAGCCTTCTTGAGGTGTAAATTTAAACGCATTATCAATAATATTATATAGTATATGTTCCAGTTTTTCTTTATCGTACCAAGTATTATCTAGGTTTTTTGGGCAATTGGTATTGAAATCTATTTTTTTAATTCGTGCCAATTCTTTAAATGATAAAGCTATGTTGTAAATATCTTCATATAAGTTATTTTGGGTTACATGTAATTTTAATTTTTTTAGCTCTTTATTTCTTACAAGTGTAAGTTCACGTGCTATTCTAGATAATCGTTGTGCATTATTGGATATTACATTCAACCGTTCTTTTAAAAGCAGGTTGCCATTTGTTTCGGCATTTTCTATCATGTTTTGTATGGGGCTAAGAATAAGCGTGATAGGGGTTTGGATTTCATGGGACATTTTTGTAAAAAAATCCATTTTGGCACTGTGAAGCTCTTTTTTTTTTCTTCTACTAATTTTATTGATCAACAACTTTCTTCTTAAAAGATACCATTTTGAAGCAGTAAAAATTATAACAAAAAGAATTATACCGTAAATAACATAAGCAAATGTTGTTTTCCAAAATGGATAGGCAATAGATACTTTTATCTCTTTCTCTAAAATCCCAGAAGACTGATCTCTCTCATTAGCTTTAATTTTAAGTGTATAATCACCTGGAGGAATATTGGTGTAGGTTGCCAATCCTTCATAGTAGGTTGATTTCCAATCATTATCAAAACCAATTAATTTATATGAATAATAATAATTAGGATTTAAAATATTATTGATTGCCGCAAATCTGACCGAAAACGATGATTGGTCGTTTTTTAAATTCAAATGGTCTACATTAAAAATATCTGTGGTTATTTGATTTGGAATAATGTCTTTTGCTGGTTTGTTCAAAATGTCAATACTGTTCACATATAATTTCCCCTTTTTTAATGTTTTCTTCAATTTGTTAGGATTAAAATAATGGAAGCCTTTGTCACTTCCAAAATACATCAAGCCATTATTGTCCATAAACTTACTCCTTGTAATATGAAAATCTTCCTGCAAACCATCAGATGTGTAATAGGAATCTAATTTTTTTGTAATCAAATCAAAGTGGTGGATACCGTTTGTAGAACTTAACCATAAATTGTTTTCATCTTGGGCTATAATTGCTGAGAAATTGAGCTCATTATTAGGGAATAAATCTTTAAAATCTTTAAATTTTCCAGTTTTTGAATTGAATAAGTTAAGATCAAGTTTTTCATCAATAAACCAAATCTCACCTTGTTTACCTTGGCACATATCCCTAACTCTTATCAAGGAGTTGTCTGGTGGGTTAGAGTAACCCGTAAATAAAGAATTTTCAATATCATTAGGGTTTTCATTAAATTTGAATAGGCCACCTTTTACTTGGCCAATCCATATTGTTTTATCT
>JBAQZZ010000019.1:0-3435 GCA_049791475.1 Flavobacteriaceae bacterium
TAATACATGATGATTTCAATAACTAAAAAAAACGGTCAACTCTATATAAGGATATACATTTAAGAATTTAATAAACATACTCTTATTTTTTGTCTTTGGATATTCTTTAGGCACACTCATAAATAATCTTGACCACTATGGGCTAAAGTTCCATAGGTTTTTAAAGTAGTATCTCAAAAAGGGTATAAGTTAAAAATCCATTTTAAATGAAATAGAAACTTCACCTGTTTCTTTATTGACTTTAACTTTTGGTTTTCCATCAGTACTTAAATCATTTCCCGTACTCATTTTAAAAATGCCCGTTAAAAATTCCATACCCTTAGTCATAACGGCTTCCATTTGCTCAAAATCTGGAGCTTCTTTTTGATTAGCTTGCTCTGTTACAGGTGTTTCTTTTTCTATTGTGTTTTCTGTTGATTTAACCGTGTTCGGCTCTGTTTCAATTTCGGAAACAATGTCTTGTAGGTTTTCATCTTCTAAACCTTCAACATTAAAATCATCTTCCATACTATTTTCAAAATCATCATCTTTAATAATTTCTTCAAGTTGTTTTATAAATTGCGATTTTCCTTTTTCAGAAAAATCGACTTCATCAGTAGAACTACCTGAATTTAAAACACCTTCAAAAAGGTTTTGTTTTGATAACAAGCCTGCTGCAATTTTCATCTCTATAGAGTTAAAACTAAGTAGATTAAAGACATACAGTTTTTGATTTTGTTGTCCAATTCTATCAATTCTTCCTATACGCTGATTTTTTTTGGCAGGATTCCAAGGTAATTCAAAATTTATAACTGTATCTGCAACTTGCAAATTCAATCCTGTACCTCCAGATTCACTTGATAGAAAAATACGACAATCAGGGTTCTCTTCAAATTCTTTTATTAATGCGCCACGTTTTTTTACAGGTACTTTACCTGTAAGCATCGTATAGGTGATATCTTCTTTTTTAAGCATATTGCCAATAAGACCAAGCATAGTTACCCATTCTGAAAAAATAATAATCTTTCTATTACTGTTTTTAATATCTAGCTTCTCTATTAAAATATCTTTTAATTCAATTAGCTTTGGAGAATGATGCGTTTCTTTATCAATTAAATAACTGGAGTCGCACACCATACGCATATTAGTTAGCAAGTGCATAAGTTTTTGCCAATCGTAAGTAGTTTTAAATTTTTTAGCCAAAATAGCAGCAATTCCTCTAGCAAAACTAGCATGTAAATTGGCTTGTTCATCCGAAAGGCCTACAAATATATCTTTTTGGATGACGTTAGGTAATTGTTCGAAAACCTCTTGTTTTTCTCTTCTAATGAGTATAGAACTCAGGCGATTTTTTAAGTTTTGAAGATTGTAATAACCCCTAATTTTATTTTTATGTTTAGAATCAAAAATACAATGCTGATATGAAAACTCCCATTGTGGCGCTAAAAATTTCTGATCTAAAAACTGAACGATGGAATACAAATCCAATAATTTATTCTCTAAAGGTGTTCCAGTAATTACTAAAGCATGTTTTTTTTCTATAGCCTTTACCGCATTGGCTGTTTTTGTTTCGTAATTTTTAATTTTTTGGGCCTCATCTAATATAACAAAATCATATTCTGATTTATTAATAAATGGTAAATCTCGTAATATGGTTTCGTAATTTACAATATGAAAAAAACTTGCATCATTAAGATATATTTTATTTCTATCATCAGGAATCCCCTCCACTACAATAGCCTTTTCATTACTAAATTTTAAAACCTCATGTTTCCATTGATGCTTTACAGATGCAGGACAAACCACCAATGTTTTTTTGAAATTAAAAATATCTTTTTTAAGAATGGCTGTTGTTATAGCTTGTAATGTTTTACCAAGACCCATTTCATCTGCCACAATAACACCCTTTTTAAATACGGCAAATTCTACACCTTCTTTTTGATAAGGGTATAAATTTGCATTTATGGATGAAAAATCTAATGTGTTTGATTTTTTTATGTGTTCTAGCTCTTTATTTTCAAAATACAATTCTACTTTTTCAAAAACTTCTTCGCGTATTTTTATGCGCTCTAAATCCCTTGACTTATATAAAAAGGAAGCAAAATTGGCTATTTGGGTGTCTTCAATTGATTTTTTATTTCCAAAATAGCTTTTTAAAATATTCGCCTCTTCCTTTTCTAATTTTTCAGGGAAAAACCAAGAAATTTTATAATCGTTTAATGGATCAGTATAAATTTCTATAAAAGGATAGGACTTTTTTAATCGCTTAGCTTTTGTTTTATTTTCTTTTAAATAATTAAATAAATATATAATATGTTTGGTAGTGCCAAGTTTATTGGTTTTCAAATCTATATTATTTATATAACCTGTTTCATTTTTAAAATCACGAAGTGTTACTTTAAAAATTTTCCCTTTTTCGTTTATTAGGGTATGCTCTCCATACAAATTATTTGCAAGACTTATTTTATAATTTGCCTTTTGGGCTCTATCTTTACGTTCTTCCAAAACTCTTTTTTGCATGCCTTCTCGCAAATACTTTACTCCTTCGGTAAGCGTTTCGTCATTTATGCTGTTTTCAATAACATATAATGCAACAAGGCTAGGTACATTCCATTCAGAGAAACTTCCATCTATTTTAGCATACAGTTGGTCTTCTTCTAAAATAAGAGCAACTTCAAAAAGTTCTTTGTTATTATCAACATGAACTGTAATTTTTTCTTTTCCTTGAGATAAGATAGCATGGGTGCTTTGCTCAAATATGTGCTTTGCATTTTCTATCTCAGAAGAAGATACCATTTTATTGTCTTCTATATACGTTATGGTTTTCTTTACTAGCTCAATCATTGTAGTACTTTGTTAATTTATTTAGAATTACAAACTTAAGCAAACAAGCTTCATTCTTTAAATATTTTAAAAAAAAATTAATACATGACAAAAATTAAAAATGAAACTACAAACCGTACATATATCTCATATTACGTCTTTGCTATTCTGAAAATTACAAGTAGTTTATTTCTCAATAATAAATTTTTGTCATGTACTAAACAAAAAACTTGTTAATTACTTGATATTATTTTGTTCTTTATAGCTATAATTTATAATGTTTTGCGAAGATTTCTCTTCTTCTTCATTTTCATTAAGGTTTTCTATAAAATTTCCATCTTCATCAAAATGTTTTAGAAAAGGATCTTCTTCTTCATTAAAGTTTTCTTGTTCCCAAACATATTTTTTAGGTTTTGCAATTTCTTTTCTAAAAATTAATGCAAACAACAAACCGGTTATTAAACCTGCCATGTGCCCTTCCCAAGAAATACCTTCCTCGAGTGGTAATGTACCCCAAATCATACTTCCATAAAGAAAGACTACCAAAAGAGATAAGGCTATTAATCTGTAATGTTTTGCGAAAACGCCTTTAAAAAAAGTAAAACTAACTAATACATAAATAAGTCCGCTTGC
>JBAQZZ010000020.1:0-32742 GCA_049791475.1 Flavobacteriaceae bacterium
AGATAATTCGCGTTTAGGTTGTCAAATTCAAATGACTCCAGAAATGGAAGGTCTTGAAGTGGAGTTGGCTCCTGAGAGTTAGTATTATTTAAAATAAGACAATAAAGCGGATTTTTTAGACGCTGAAACCATAATTTCTTTTCCGTTACTAAGTACAACACTTCCACCTTTTCCTTTTAAATATTTTACAACTTCATTTACGTTTACTAAATAAGATTTATGCACACGTGCAAAACTAGAATCAGCCAGTGCCTCTTCAAAATATTTTAGAGTTTTACTAACGAGTTTCTTTTTGTTGTTGTTTAAATATATTTCGGTGTAATTATCATCAGCTTTACAGTATAAGATATCAGCGGTGTTAATAACTTCAAATCCATTTTGTTGCGGAATGGTAATTTTACCGTTAACACTATTTGTTTTTGGCACTAAAACTTCGTCTTGCAAAGCGTCTTCTTTGGTTTTTATTTCGCTAACGTAATCGACTCCTTTAATGAGCTCATCAATAGAAATAGGTTTCATTAAATAATAACTAGCGTGTGCATTCAAAGCGTCAATAGCGTAATGATTATAGGCGGTTACAAAAATAGTTTCGAAATTTATGTCGCCCACTTTATCTAGTAAGTCAAAAGCATTACCATAGGGCATTTCTACATCTAGAAAAACCAAATCTAAATCGTTGTTACGAATTAAAACTAAGGCTTCTTCAATATTAGCTGCTTCACCTAAAACAGTTACATTTGGGCAATATTTTTTGAGATAATTCTTAAGAATTTCTCTACTGGTTTCTTCGTCTTCTACTATGATTGCCGTTAATTTCATATTATGCAGTTTGAAGCTGGAAGTTTGAAGTTGGAAGCAATCTTCGTGCTTCCAACTTCATTCTTCAAACTTATTTTTAATCCTTTTTAAGCGTTACAATAACTTTAGTTCCTTTATCTTCTTCATTTTGAAAATCATTAACCAGAACATCTACTTTATCTTTATACATAGCGTTTAAAATAGATACACGCTTTTTAATATTACCCATGCCTTTTGAGTTTTGCTTTTGTTGATGTTTAGTTTTCAATGCTTTCGATTTTTCTCTACCAATACCATCATCAGTAATGGTAATAGTTATTTCATCTTCTTTTGTTTGAGTAATTGAAATTTCTAAATGGCCTTTCGTTTTTTTGTAACGCAACCCATGCCATACCGCGTTTTCAATATAAGGTTGCAAAAGCATTGGCGGAATTACAAAGTCGTTAACGGGAATGTTTTCATCTACTTTGATATGGTAATCAAACTTATCTTGAAATCTAAAATGTTCTAATTTTGTATATAGCTCCAGTAATTCTATTTCTTTTTCAAGTGGAATAAAATCTTCTTCACTATTTTCTAAAACGGCTCGCATTAGTAATGAAAAATCGGTTAAGTATTTATTAGCTGTTCGCTCATCGTTTGATGCTATAAAGCTGTTTACCGAGTTTAAAGCATTGAAAATAAAGTGCGGATTCATTTGGCTACGTAAACTTTTTAAAGCCAATAAATTATTTGCTAAACGCTGTTGTTTTATATATTTGAACATTAAAAACGCGGTAAGTAACAATAGTAAAACACCGCCAATAAGCGAGTAAATAATTAGTTTTTGTCGTTTACTTTGCTCAATGGAAAGGTTGTATTTACTTTCTGAGAGTTCTCTGTCACTTTCCAAACTTAAAATTCGGTTTTGATTCGTGGTTAATTTTTGTCTGAAAATAGTAGCTTGAGATATTTCTTGTTCTTTTTTTATATAAACTTGATCTACTAACTCCACATAATCTTGGTAAACACTTAATGCTTTTTCATAATCTTCAGCACTTTTATAAACCTCAGATAATTTTCTGGTAGCATCTTTTTTTACAATTAAATCTTCTTTATCATCTGCTTCAACAATACTTTTTTCTAAATAAGAAATAGCATTTCCTAAATCGCCTTGAGATGCGTATGCATTACCAATTTTATAATTTTGTTTTTGAGGCGTTAAAGCACTTTCATTATCGAAAACGGAATCAGTTTCTATTTCTTCAATGGTGTTTAAAGCCTCTTTACGTAACGTTATTTCAGTAGAATAATCATTGATGTTATTCTGAAAATCGGCTACTTTTAATTTTTCTTCAACAGCGCGTTTTTTATTTTGTGTATTGGCTTGTTTTAATGATTCACTGAAATAATTTTTTGCATTTTGCGAATCTCCTTTGTCATTATAAACCTCTGCTATTTTAGAGTTTAAATCAGTTACTTTAGGTGTAATTAAATGTTTTTCGGCCACACTCAAGCCTTCTTTGTATGTGTTAATTGATTTTTCGTAAGCTTTGGTTAAACGATAAACATCTCCAAGGCCTTCATATAAAGCTACCAACTGCCAATTTGTAAGTTCTCTTTTATTAATGCTATTGTAAGTCTGTAAACTTTCTTGGTAGTTTTTATTTAGTCGGTAAGCTTTTGCTAGTTTTAAAGTGACCTCATTGGTTTCGATGTTTTGAAGACTAATTCTGTAATTAGAAACTGCTAAATCGTACTGTTTCCAATACATATTAATATCGCCCAGAACTTCATAAGCATCTGCATTTTCATTTTTAGAATTACTGTTAGCAATGGCGTCTGTTATAAATTGGATACTTTTTTGAGCGTCTTTTTTTAAATACGTTTCAGCAGAATCTATAAGCGATTTGAAAGTTTCAATGTTATTTCTAGTTAATTTTTTGCTTTTAGAATATTCGTTTTTATTTGGTTCTACTCTAACTTCAATACGCTCATTATTTACTATGGTGTAGTACACTGTTTGAAAATCTTTGTGCCGTATAGTTAGTTCATCACCTTTACTAGCTTCAATTTTAAACCTTCCTGAAAAATCGGTAACGGTATAACCGCCACCATTTACTTCAATATTTACATCGCGTATGGGTTCTCTTGTATCACTTTCAATAACAGAACCTCTAACAGTAAATCTTGGTTTGTTACCAAGAACATTGTCGTTTTGCGCTACTGTTGTGGTGTTAAATAAAAAAACACTCAAAAATATTATATAATTGAAAACTAATTTCATTTGTTATTTTAATGATGCTAAACTTACGCACTTTACCTGATATAATAAAATACAGATTTTATAAAAACACACTCATTTTAACCTAAAAAGTAAGGGTTACACATTCAAAAGTTTGGTTTACGCATTCAAATAGCCACTTTACTCATTCTGCTTTTTTTAATAAAAAGGTTGATTATAAATTTACAGTGTTAATCAAAAATCCCCATAATGGGCATTTATATAAAAAACCTCACATCATGAAAACACATTTTAAAACAATTTTATTAGGCATAGCATTAATCGGAATTACCGCTTGTAATGCAAACAACAAAAAGCAAAGTCATCAACTAGCAGAAGCTAAAACAATGACTCACAACCCAAGTAAACAATACATTAAAGTCGCACTATTATTGGACACGAGTAATAGTATGGATGGTTTAATAGACCAAGCTAAAGCACAGCTTTGGGATATTGTAAATGAACTTTCGTATGCAAAATGCAAGAATGAAAAGCCAAACTTACAAATTGCTTTATATGAATATGGAAACGACAGGTTAAATGGGAGCGAAGGCTATATTAGACAAGTTTTAGCCTTTAGTGATGATTTAGATGAAATCTCTAAAGAGTTATTTTCATTAACCACAAATGGCGGCGAAGAGTATTGCGGGCAAGTTATACAAACGTCTTTAAATCAATTAAATTGGGGTAAAAACGCTGATGATTTAAAACTTATTTTTATTGCTGGAAACGAGCCATTTACTCAAGGAAACGTTAATTATAAAGATGCATCAGCAAATGCTAAAGAAAAAGATGTAACAATTAACACTATTTTTTGTGGCGATTATAATCAAGGTGTTTCAACCTCATGGAAAGATGGTGCACAATTAACAAACGGAAATTATATGGCTATAAATCAGAACAATAAAACCATTCATATTGCATCACCTTATGATGATGATATTCTTATACTTAACCAAAGGCTAAATAAAACATATGTTATTTATGGTTCGCAAGGAAGGAAGAAAATGGCTTTGCAGGCTGAACAAGATGATAATGCTAGTGGTTACAGTAAAGCAAATGCCGTAAGTAGAACGGTGAGCAAAAGTTCGCATTTATACAAGAATGAAAGTTGGGACTTGGTTGATGCAGAAGCATTAAATGAAGTGGTGATTTCAGATTTAAAAGACGACGCTTTACCAGCTGAATTAAAAGGAAAATCTACTGAAGAGATTAAAAAATACATTTCTAATAAAAAGAAAGAGCGTAATGCTATTCAAGAAAAAATTCAAGAACTGAATGAGAAACGTAAAGTCTTTATTTCAAAACAAAAAACTGAAAGTAAAAATGGGTTGGAAAATGCCCTAACAAAAGCCATTAAAGAACAGGCAAAAAAGAAAAAGTATTCTTGGGAATAGAAAAGATAAAATTTATCGTCATTACGAAGGAAGTATGACCGAAGTAATCTTATTAAATTGAACTAATATAAAGTGAATTAGTAAAACTAAACAGATTGCCACGTCGTACCTCCTCGCAATGACAAACTTAATTTTATTAATTAACCGCAGGACACCTACAATCGTAAGCTTCTCTCCTATAATTGAAGTTATATCCTAGGGTAAATTGATGAAAACCACCATTAGTGAATACCAAAGAATTAGATTGGTACGTATAATTATAGGCAAACAAATACTTATTATAGTTAACACCAACAATTGGTGTGATTTGCTGTAATTTTTGGCTGCTTACGGCCCCTGAAGCTGTTAAAAATTCAGCACCATCTAAACTGGTTCTATAAGATAAACCGCCCCAAATTCTACCAAAATCCATTTCCTTATAAGCTTTACCATTTAAATCAATTGATGATTCTTTGGTGCCATCTTTATATTGAAACATTATTGAAGGTTCGTAGCTCCATGTACTACCAAATTTTCCAAAAACACCACCTAAAGAAAACAAATAACGTCTTAAATTACTAGTGATTTCAATATCATTATTTACGCCAGAATTTTTAAGTACATTTTTTATAGTACCATGCGCATAAAAATCTAAGAATTGATACGAAAACCCAAAATCAATATTAAAGTTAGTCGCATTTTGTACAATACCATCAATTATTGGGTCTGGTCCATCAAATAGAAATGTTGTTTCATCCAATTTATATTGAAGAAATCCAGCACTCAAACCAAAAGAAAGCATGTTTAAATCTACTTCGGTTCTAGAAAACATCAAATGGTGCGCATAAGTAAGATAAGCACCAGATTGAGAATGATACCCGTTTTTATCTGTAAACAAAATACCTCCAATGGCTGAGGGTGTATCACCTATTCTGCTATTAACACTCATAGTTAAAAGTTTAGGCGCATCATCCTGTCCAAACCATTGTTGACGTGCTGTTAATCTAATTTTAGCATAATTAGCAGCCCCCGCCATTGACGGGTGGATTAAGTAATAATTATCGGTAAGATAATCGGTATATATGGGCAACCCTTCTTGTGAAGTAACAATGTGCGTAAACAACATTGCAATAGTTAGCATAAAAACTTTTTTCAATTTCATAAGCTTTTCTACAAGGTGGGCTTGGGTTTAATATAAACGCCTTGATTGTTAAAAAATTTCACATAAAAAAGATAACCTATAACCTTAATCTTTTCAGTCTTTTCAACCAAATATATGGATATCTAAAGTTTTCTTTTAGTATTTTTGTAAAAAATTAGCTGAAATGAACACTTTCAAGGTTTCCGTGCAGGAAACAACAAATAACAACATTGTAAAATTCGAGTTAAATCAATTTATAACGCAACATCAAAGCTTTGAGTTTAATAATATTGATGAAGCTAAAACATCGCCATTAGCGCAACAATTGTTCTATTTGCCTTTTGTGAAAAAGGTTTATATCTCTGGTAATTTTATAGCTGTTGAACGTTATAATATTGTAGAATGGAATGATGTGCAAGACGAAGTTGCAGAACAGATTGAAGCCTATTTAAATGACGGCGGCGTGGTGATTGAAGCATCTGCAACTGGCACAAAAAAAGTACCTGTAACGGTTTACGCTGAGAGTACACCTAACCCTTCGGTAATGAAATTTGTAGCCAATAAAAAGATAGTAACGGCGCTTTTTGAATTCACCTCTATTGACGATGCTAAACTATCACCATTAGCAACAGAATTATTTCATTTTCCATTTGTTAAAAGTATCTTTATTGATGAAAATTATGTGTCAATAACTAAATATGACATGGCTGAATGGCAAGATATCACTGTAGAACTTCGTGAGTTTATCAAAACATACATAGAAAATGGAAAAGAAGTAGTTTTGCCAAATGCAGCGGAAACAATACAAAAATCTACTAAACAATTAGATACACATTATGACACTTTAGATGATATATCTAAAGAAATAATAAACATTCTTGAAGAGCATGTAAAACCAGCCGTAGCAAGTGATGGTGGGAATATTCAATTTATATCTTACGACGCTGAAAGTAAAAATGTAAGCGTGATGCTTCAAGGTGCATGCAGTGGTTGTCCGTCTTCAACGTACACTTTAAAAAGTGGTATTGAAAATATGTTGAAACAAATGATGCCTGGTAAAGTTGAAATGGTTGAAGCTATAAATGGTTAGATATTAAGTGACCTTTTTAATATTTCGGTGTCTAATCTCAAAACAGTGAATCTGTTAAACTAAAAATAAAAATTATGGCAGTATTAAAAGTTATTGAGGTATTATCTAACTCAGAAAAAAGTTGGGAAGATGCCACTAAAAAAGCAGTGAAAGAAGCTTCTAAAAGTGTAAAAAACATCCGTTCTGTTTACGTTCAAGATCAAAGTGCTATTGTTAATAATGGTGAAGTAACAGAATTTAGAGTAAACGTAAAACTTACTTTCGAAGTAAAATAGCCTTTTTTTGTTCCCAAACACATAAAAAAAGCATTCAATATTGAATGCTTTTTTTATGCCTAAATTTTGCTAACTTTGGTAAATGAAGTACGTACAATTCTTATTATTAATTATTCTAATTAGCTGTAAAGGGCAGGATTCAAAAACAATGGAGCACCAATACACCAATGACCTTGTAAATGAAACGAGTCCTTATTTATTACAGCACGCCCATAATCCGGTAAACTGGAAAGCTTGGAATAAAGAAACACTAGCTGAAGCAAAATCTGAAAATAAATTAATGCTTATAAGTGTTGGTTATGCAGCCTGCCATTGGTGTCATGTGATGGAGCACGAAAGTTTTGAAGATAGTTTGGTTGCTCAAGTGATGAATAAAAGTTTTATAAACATAAAAGTAGATAGGGAAGAACGCCCAGATGTAGACCAAGTGTATATGAGTGCTGTGCAACTAATGACAGGAAGCGGCGGATGGCCTATGAATGTTATTGCTTTACCAGATGGAAGACCAGTTTGGGGCGGAACTTATTTTAAGAAAGACCAATGGATGAGTGCTTTAGAGCAGATTTCTAAATTATACATGGATACACCCGAAAAACTTTATGAATATGCTGATAAATTAGAACAAGGCATAAAAGCTTTGGATGTTGTTACTTTAAATAACGATGATCCCGTTTTTGAAGAAAGTTATATTGAAGAAGCGGTTAAAAATTGGTCTAAACAATTTGATAATAATCAAGGCGGATTGAATCGTGCACCTAAATTTATGATGCCTAATAACTATCATTTTTTATTGCGTCAAGCCTATCAAAATAATGATAAAGAATTACAAGATTATGTAAATTTAACGTTAACCAAAATGGCTTATGGTGGGGTTTTTGATCAAATTGGAGGTGGTTTTTCCAGGTATTCTGTCGATGCCAAATGGCACGTGCCTCATTTCGAAAAAATGCTTTATGATAATGGGCAATTAGTGAGTTTATACGCTGATGCTTATTTAGTTACTAAAAACGAATTATATAAAAATATTGTTACTGAAACTTTGGAATATATTAAACGAGACATGACCACTAAAAATGGCGCATTTTACTCATCGTTAGATGCTGATAGTAATACTCCAGAAGGTGAGCTTGAAGAAGGCGCATTTTATGTTTGGACCAAAGATGAATTAAAGTTACTTCTAAAAGACCATTTTGAACTGTTTTCAGATTATTATAATGTAAATAATTACGGATTTTGGGAACATGATAATTATGTGCTTATTAGAAAAGATGACGATGAAAAAATTATAGAAAAACATAATATTTCTCAAAACAACTTAAAAGAAAAGAAAGCCAATTGGAAATCAATCTTATTAAAAGAACGTAACAAAAGAGCAAAACCAAGATTAGATGATAAAACATTAACGTCTTGGAATGCGATTATGTTAAAAGGTTATGTTGATGCTTACCGTGTTTTTGGTAATGACGATTATCTCGCTTCCGCAGAAAAAAACGCAAACTTTATAATTAATAATCAATGGCGAGAAGATGGTGGTTTAAATCATAATTACAAAGATGGTAAAAGCACTATTAATGGATATCTTGAAGATTATGCCGCAACTATTGACGCCTTTATTGCACTTTATGAAAATACTTTAGATGAAAAATGGCTAACTATTTCAAGAGATTTAGCCAACTATACATTCGATCATTTTTATGATAGTAACAGCAAAATGTTTTATTTCACATCAAATGAAGATGAATCTTTAGTGTCAAGAAGTATAGAGTATCGCGATAATGTAATTCCTGCGAGTAACTCGATTATGGCTAAAAATTTATTTAAATTATCGCATTATTTTGATAATGAACATTACAGAAATACAGCAATGACTATGCTAAATAATGTAAAACCAGAAATGCAGGAGTATCCTTCTGGATATTCTAATTGGTATGATTTAATGTTAAATTATTCAAATCCATACTACGAAGTAGCCATTGTTGGAAAAGATGCTAAGCAAAAAATTTCTGAATTGAATAAAACATATCTTCCTAATAAATTGATTGCTGGAAGCACATCAGATAACAATATGCCACTTTTAGAAAACAGATATAATCCAAACAGCACTCTAATTTATGTTTGTGTAAACAAAGCTTGCAAATTGCCCGTAAGTGAAGTTGAACAAGCCATTAAATTTTTAAAAGAATGAATGTATTAACCATTATTTTAGTGTCGTTTGTAGCGTTGGAGCATATCTATTTCTTAATTTTGGAAATGTTTTTTTGGACGAAACCAAAAGGCATCAAAGCATTTGGATTAAAATCAAAACAATTCGCTGAAGACACCAAAGTTTTAGCCGCAAATCAAGGATTGTACAATGGTTTTTTAGCAGCAGGATTAATATTCTCAATTATTCAAAATGATATTAAAATAGCTATCTTCTTTTTAATTTGTGTGACTATTGCCGGTATTTACGGGTCTTATTCAACAAAGCAAATAAAACTGTTTTATGTACAAGGCATTCCAGCAATTACAGCATTGATTTCTTGCTTTATTTAAATATTAATGGATTACTTTTTATCATTTTAAACACTTAAAAAAATATGAATTTAGAAAACATCGACACAGAAAAATGGCTTGAATTAGCCTTGCAATACGGACTCAAAATACTTGGAGCCATTGTTATATGGATTATTGGCTCTTGGGTTATTAAACTCTTATTGAAAGGTTTTACCAAAGTCATGAATACTGGTGACTATGATGAAAGCCTTAAAAAGTTTTTAAGAAACTTAATAAAGTGGGTTTTAAAAATTGTTTTAATTATAGTGGTTTTAGGTACCATTGGTATAGAAACTACCTCGCTTGCTGCCGTTCTAGCAGCCGCAGGTTTAGCTATTGGTTTAGCTTTACAAGGCTCATTAGGTAATTTTGCAGGTGGTGTTTTAATCATGCTTTTTAAACCTTTTAAAATTGGCGATTTAATAGAAGCGCAAGGTGAAATGGGTGTTGTTAAACAAATTGAAATTTTCACAACCAAAGTTACGGGGCTTTCAAATAGAGAAATTATAATTCCTAACGGTGCTTTATCTAATGGAAATATTATTAATTTCACTACTGAAGGGACTCGACGTGTAGATTTAGTTATTGGTGTTGGTTACGACTCTGATATTAAGAAAACTAAAGAAGTATTAATGCATGTTTTAACATCGCACCCAAAAGTATTGAAAGAGCCTGCTCCAACAGTTAATGTCATGGAATTAGCAGATAGTTCTATAAATTTTGCAGTACGTCCTTGGAGTACTAGCGATGATTATTGGGCAGTATATTTTGGAATTACTGAAAATGTAAAAGAAGCACTTGATGCTGCTGGTATTGAAATTCCTTACCCACATCAAGTTGAAATACGTAAAAATGCTTAAGATTTTGCTTTAGGCTTTAATGCCACAAAGTCTTTTAAGTAATAAGGTTCAAAATAAGCGACATCTTCGATGTCGCTTATTTTGTATTTGTTGTAGGCTAAAAAACTCATATTGTTTGCTGATGGCAATTTATTTTCAATAAATACAGCATTTGGGTGATTGATTAATCCTTTAGTTTTTTCAACGCCATTTCCTATAAAATAAACTTTTTGGTTTTTTAAATAATTACTAAAAGAATTCTCATTTAGAATTTGAGCCTGGGTTTCTCTTATTTGCTTATAATTTGAATCGTAAATTGCAGAATATACTTCCATCCGTCTAGCATCCAACATAGAGATAATGACACCATTATTAATTTTAACTTGATGCGCCAAGGATTCTAAAGTTGGTATAGCAATTAATGGTTTATCTAAAGCAAAACAAAGCCCTTTAGCTGCTGAAACACCGATACGCAACCCTGTATAAGACCCTGGCCCCATACTAACGGCAACTGCATCAATATCATTTTTAGAAATTTTAGCTTCTTTTAAAACCGCACTAATATAAATATGCAAGCGTTCTGCATGCGAATAGTTATGATCGTAATCTTCTTTTAAAACAATTGTTTTTCCAGCTTTTGAAAGTGATACGGAACAATTTGTAGTGGCTGTTTCTATACTAAGTATTAAACTCAAATTAATTTTGTGTTATTGGAATTCCAAAATAAAATTCTAAAATCTTTAGCCTAAATATATAGTCATATTTTGTACGCACAACATCTGCCTGCGCATTTTCAAACTGGATTTTTGATTGGTTAAAATCAAAAGAATTGATAACTCCCAGTACAAAACGATTGTTTATATATTCAAAAGCTTGTTCACGTGCATTGGCTGTTTTGGTTGCTGCATTAAAGGCTTGTTTTGCATTTTTTGCATCATTATAAGCTTGGTAAACCGCAGCTTCCAAATCAAGATTTGCTTGTTCCAATTGATACTTAGAGCGCTCTAAATTCACTTCATTTCTGCTTACATTATTTTTTGAGGCAAAGCCATTAAAAATAGGAACGTTAAGTTGCAACCCGAAATTATGACCATCATTTAAGCTAAACTGATCAAACAGAGGCGCTGCACCTTCAATAATTGGACTCGATGTAAAATTAGGAGTTAATACGTTTGCACCTGTATTTTCTACAAAGCCTATAGTACGGTTTGTGCCGTCTGGAGTTTGGTTAAAACCAAGAACCCTATCGCTGTAAGAAGCTCTTGTGCTATAACTATAAAACCCTGAAAGCGTTGGTAATAAAGCTCCTTTTGCCAACTTTACATCATATTCTGCCAATTCTAAATTTGCTTGAGCAATTTTAATATTATTTAATTCTTCCTTCGCTCGCTCTGCAATAACAGATGGGTTTTGTTCTAAAATATCTTCCGTAATAAGATCGTAAGAAATGGTCTCTACATCAAAATTTTGATAGTCCCTAAGTTGTAACAACTGAGCAATACTAAGCTTTGATAAAAAGAGATTATTTTGAGAGGCAATTATTTGTTGTTCTTGGTTGGCATCTGTGGCCTGCAACTCTAGGATGTCACCCTGTGGCACAACCCCTGCATCAATTAATTCTTGGGTTTGCTTTAAATTTTCTTTTGTTAATTGGTTTTGCCCTTTTAAAACCTTTAATTGCTCTCTGTTAAAAAGTATTTGCAAATAGGCATTTGCCACTGCCAAAGCGGTGTCATCTTTCATTCTGTCCATTTGATATTGACCTGCCAAAATAGCTAAGTTAGAACGATGCAACGTATTTACATTTCTTAAACCTCTGTAAATATCAACGTTAGAGTTTAAACCAAAAGACGTAAATTGTGTGGTGAGGTTTTCTAATAAACCTGTTGTAATATTCTGATTTAAACCAATATTCCATGAATGGTTACTAGAAGCATTTAATGAGGGCAAAAAATTACCAAAAGCATCCTTTTTATTTATCTCCGCCTGCTCTACATCCAAACCAGATTGTTGAATAGAAATATTATTTTCTAAAGCATAATTTACACATTCTTCTAATGTCCATTTTTTTTGTTGTGCAAATGAAATAATTGAAATAAGTAACAGCAGAAGTGTGAATCCTTTTCTTGTGATTTTAATATTTAAATTAATCATACTGTCTTAGTTTTCTTTTGATACTTTATTCCAAACCTTAATTTTATCCGCTTCCTTAATACCGTCAACTATTTCAACATTAATGCCATCGGATAAGCCTAGTTTAACATCTTGTTTTTTAAAGCTATTATCGTCTTGTTGTATTTCCACATAAGGTTTTTCAGTTATTCTATCAAAACGAACTAAGGATTCTTTAATGCTAAAAATACTGTCTTTACTTGCTATATCAATTTCTGCATTAGCACTGTAACCTGCTCTTATATTGGCGCTTACCTCAACTTCAACATCGGCTTTTATAGTAAATTGAACAGCTCCAGCAGCATCCGAAATACCTTTAGGGGCAATAAAAGTTAACTTCGCTGGCAACTTTTTTTCTTCAAGGGCACCTATAACAACACTTATGGCTTCGCCTTCTTTTAGTTTACCAACTTCAGATTCATCAACCGTACCTTCAAAAATCATATTACTCATATTCGCAATAGTGGCTATACTTGTTCCTGCATTAAAGTTATTGCTTTGAATAACTTGATCACCTACTCGAACAGGAATTTCTAATACTGTTCCTGTTATTTGAGCCATAATGTTTGTATTGGCAGAACTTCCTCCAGAAATTGAACCTTTTTTTATAATTTGATAATCATTTTGCGCCTGTTGTAAAGTCTCCTTTGCTTGATTGAATGCTAGTTCGCTGTTTTCAAAATCTTGTTTTGAAATGACACCTTTATCAAACAATACTTTATTTCTTTTGTAGAGTATGTTGGCATTATCGTAAGATAACCTTGAACTATTTAGTCTACTATTTGCACTTACTAAAGATTGCTCGTTTGGTACAACTCTAATTTTGGCAATTAAATCGCCTTTGCTAACCATGTCGCCTTCTTCAACTAAAATGGCATCTACAATACCTGTAATTTGAGGTTTTAACTCAATCTCTTCTTCCGGATTAAGACTACCTGTTGCTACTATTTTAGTGCTGATAGAGGTGTAGAAAGGTACCTCAGTACTAAACGATTCCGGTGCTCTATTGTTGGCATCATAAAAATACTTTAATACCCAAGCAAATAATACTATTGCGATAACAATAAAAACGATTTTAATAATTCTTTTCATTTTATATATTTAATTTATTCTATTCTTCTCTTAATGCTTCTATTGGTTTTATACTGGTGGCTTTAAAAGCAGGAATTAGGCCTATTAAAGTACCAAGTATGGTTACTATGAATAATGCGAAAAGCACCATAGTAATTGATACGGATGGATTTCGCATAAAGGCGTCTTCACCTTGTGCAACAAATTTATTTAACATTATTAATATTAAACCACCACTAATAATACCCAAAAAACCTGAAATTAATGAGATAGCTACAGCTTCAATAATGATTTGGCGTTTCACAAGGTATGGTGTTGCTCCTAAAGCGCGTCTTATTCCAATTTCTTTGGTACGTTCTTTTACAGATATTAATAATATACCACCAATAGCAAATACACCAGCTATTAAGGTTGCAATACCTACAAACCATGTTAGAAATTGCATCCCAGTTAAAAAGCCAGTTAACTGCTCAAAACGGTCTCCTAGATTAAAACCATTTAAGGCTCTGTTATCGTCTGGATGAATATCGTGTATATTTTTAAGTAATAGTTTTATATCAGCATCTAATTGATTTATATCAAAATTAGCAGCACCAGTAATGGTTAATAAATCAACATTATTACCTCTATTATATAGTTGTTGAGCCGTTGTATAAGGGATATTAAAATCTATTTGCGGACCACCAAAATTAACCACTTTAAAAACACCTATAACAGTAAAACCAACATTTTCGCCTTTAACCATTTTTCCAATTGGGTTTTCACCTTTTTCAAATAATTGCTTATAAACGTCTTCTGAAATAACGGCTACTTTTTTACGCTCATCAATATCAGATTGATTAATAAATCGTCCCCATAACAGGTCTTTTTTTGCTAATACATCTGCTAATGGAAACTCACCTCTGCCTGTAAAGCTTCCATTTAAAGAATTTCTACTGATAGTTATTTGTGTTTGAAGGCTGGGTAAAACAAACTCGACACCTTTTATGTTTTCTCTTATCTTTTCTGCATCATTTAAATTCATTTGAATGCGTCGCCCTTCCTGATAACCTTTAAACGGAATAGTTGTCCTTCCGCTAAAAAGAAACAAACTGTTGGTGGCAAAGTTTTGGAATTGAATATTAAAGTTATTCTCCACACCTTTTGCAGAACCTAACAAACCTATTAATAAAAGTATACCCCACCAAACACCAACCATAGTTAAAATAGAACGTAGTTTATTTTTACTAAGGCTGTCAAACACTTCCTGCCAGGTATCTTTTTCTAATAAAAATTTTATCATTTAACCGTTTCTTAAAGCTATAATAGGTTTTATTTGAGAGGCTTTTTTTGCTGGTAAAAATCCTGCAATGGCACCAGCTATTATAAGGACAATAGTTGCTGAAAACAAAAGCGACGAACTCACACTTGGGTTGGTTATAAAGTAACGCTCTAAGCTTGAACCAATAGCTTCCAATATGCCTACACCAATTAACAACCCCATATAGCCCGTAATAGTAGTAATTAAAATAGACTCCAATAATATAATAGATACTATAGACTTTGGCGATGCTCCAAGTGCTTTTCGTATACCAATTTCTTTGGTCCGTTCTTTAACAATAAAAATCATGATATTACTAATGCCTAAAATACCTGCGATTAAGGTACCAAAACCTATTATAGGTATAAGAGCACCTAAACCAGCTGAAATATTATTAAGTCGTTGTTTTTCTGTAAGAACTCTGTTGCCAATTCGAACTGCACGTTGATCATTTGGTGATACATCAAACCTATTTTTTAATTTAGTAGTCATTTCTTGTATTAAAGCCAACCCTTGATCTATACTTAGTTTAGGATTATACGTTAAGGTAATATCACCAATATCATCATTACCAAAATAAAGCCTTTGTATTGTTGTATAGGGTGCATAAATAACACGTTCTTGACTATCGCCACCACCATCTGAATAAACACCAACGACCTTGTAAACAACACCCTCTAAATCTAAATTTTTACCAATGGCAGATTCTTTTAAAAACAAATCTTCTTCTACAAGGCGTCCAATAACACAAACCTTGTCTTTTCCTTTAATGTCCTTTAAGCTAATAAATCGACCAGCTTTTATTTCAGCTTTTTCTATATATTGATAGTCTGGAGACACGCCCATTATGGTATAACCGCCTTTTTCTTTTTTATATTTAACTTGGTAATTTCTTGATAATCTTGGTGATATATACTCAATGTTATCTCCGAATTCTTTTTTTATGTAACCGAAATCTTTACTATCAGGTATAACTTGTCTTCCAATTTGAAGTCCCTTGTAAGGTTTTGATGTACTCCCAAACCGGATAGAAATAGCATTTTCAGCTGTTCTTATAAAGAATTTCTCAAATGTATTTTCAAGTCCATTGGCAATACCAAAAAGAATAGTGAATAACATAATAGCAAAAGCCACTGTAAAACCAGAAAGTAAAGCTCTCGTTTTATTCTTATTGATACTTTGAAATATTTCTCGCCAAAGGTCTAAATCAAACATACTGTTCTGCGCGTACTTGGGTTACTTTCGTGTCTTCCATAATAACACCGTCACGAAGTCTTACAATACGTTTGCACATATTTGCAATATCTTCTTCGTGTGTAACCATTAAAATGGTTTTACCTTCATCATTTAATTGTTGGATAAACGCCATAATTTCGTGAGACGTTTTAGTATCTAACGCACCAGTTGGCTCATCAGCTAATAATAATTTAGGGTTTGCAGCTAAGGCTCTAGCAATAGCAACACGTTGATTTTGACCACCAGAAAGTTCTTTAGGTAAATGTTTGGCCCAATCTGTTAAACCTACTTTTTCTAAATGAAATAAAGCTAATTCCTGTCTTTCAGTACGTTTCATTCCTTGATAATAAAGAGGAAGTGCCACATTTTCTAAAGCGGTTTTATAATTGATAAGATTAAACGATTGAAAAATGAAGCCTAAAAACTTGTTTCTATAAACGGCTGCTTTCTTTTCGGTAAGGTCTTTAATGGGCAAGCCATCTAATATGTAATCACCTTCATCAGCCTCATCAAGCATACCAATAATATTTAATAATGTAGATTTTCCGGAACCTGAAGACCCCATAATGGCTACCATTTCACCATCATTAACTGAAAGATCTATACCCTTTAATACATGTAAACTTCTATCTCCTATGGGATAAGATTTATGTAATTTTCGAATTTCTAACATATTTGATGGTTTTGTGTAATCGTTTTTTAAGTATGATATGCATTAGACTTGCAAAGATTGTCTTTGTTACAAACACACTCTCATAAATTTATGTTAAAGTGTTATTTATTACTTTTTTAACGTATTGTATTTTTTGTAAATAAAATAGCCTAAGCCAGCAACTAATATATATGGAATGGCCATTAAGTAAACAATACCGTCATTTATACCTTCTGCGGCGGTTTGTCCTTCTTCACTTTCTAAAACGGCACGACACATGGCGCATTGGGCATTGCTTTTTAGAAAAAAGAATAGAGAAAAAAGAAAAAAGATGATTTTAGTTTTCATTTTACAGATTGCTTCGTTCTTCGCAATGACATTAAATATAATAAGGTGAAATCATGATATAAACAATTACACCTGTTATAGCTACATATAACCATAATGGAAACGTAATTTTTGCTATTTTTTTATGTTTTTCTATATTATTAGTTATAGCTCTTACATAAGTTATTAAAACAAACGGAATCACTAGTATTGATAATAAAATGTGTGATGCTAAAATAAAATAATACACATATTTAATAGTACCTTCTCCACCAAATTTAGTAGAATCACTCGTCATATGGTACAGGATATACATTAATAAAAAAAGCACTGAAAGCCCAATAGCAAGCTTCATTAATTTTTCATGTGTTTTTCTATTTCCTTTTTTTATTTGTAATACTGCAAAAATTAAAACCAAAGCTGTAATAGCGTTTATTGTTGCATAAATTGGTGGCAAAAATATTGGCAATTCTAAATCTATTTTTACGCCAAAAAGTATAGCAACAGCAGTAGGAATTACTATGGATAATACAATAATTAACATATTGTATTTCTTTTCGTTTAATATTTTATTCTCTTGATTCTTATTCATTTTAGTCTGAAATTATAAATAATGAGATTCTGAAACAAGTTCAGAATGACTAACGTCACTCATTAAGTAGCTTTTTAATATCTTCTTTTAAAGCACTAATTTCTTCTGGTGTTCCATCATCATCAACTTTTTCTTCTTCAGAAGTAATGCCACGATAATAAATTATTGGGTTTCCAAAATCATCTTTTCTTGATCTTATAAATCCATTTTTATCAATTAAAGCGAAATTACCAGAGTGTTCAAACCCACCAGCAACATCACTTTCTTCTGCAGTATAGAGATTAAAACCTTCGTTTGAGAGTTTGTAAATTTCCTCTTTATCTCCTGTCATTAAATGCCAGTTTGGGTTTTTAACACCATATTTTTCTGCGTATGATTTTAAAACTTCTGGTGTATCGTAATCTGGGTTTATTGTAAAAGAAGCTACTCCAAAATTTGCAAAATCTTTAAACGTATTTTGTATTTGAATTAAGTTTTTATTCATTCTTGGGCAAATAGTTGGGCAGGTTGAAAAGAAAAACTCTACAACATACACCTTACCTTCATAATCTTTATTGGTAATCGTTTTTCCATTTTGATTTGTAAACGAAAATGCTGGAACTTTTTTAGGAACTTCATTAATTTCAATGAATGCTAAATCTGAAACTTTATCTTTTTCAGTTTTCTGATCACTTCTTCCTTCTTGCCTAGAAATATCTTCGTTGGAAATTCTATCAACTATTTTTGGAATAAAAATAATTCCAAAAACCAAAATAATGAAGGCTATACCTATGTATGAATAATTTGTTTTTTTCATTCTGTTATTTTTTGTCATTCCCTCGAAGGAGGGAATCTTCTCAACAATTAAACTTAATTACTTTAAATTGGATTCCTACCTTTACTTCGACTGCGCTCAGTATAAACTCCAGAATGGCAACTTTAAGTGAATTTATTCCTCTTTTAAATCGCCTGCTCTTCTTGTATCAGAGTTAAATTCGCCTTTCCTTTTCTGTCTGTACTCAGTCAATAAAATACGTAAATCATCACTCATTTTATTCTTTATTTCAGATACTTCAATACAATCGTAGCTATACAAACCATAAATAGGCTTATTTTTTTCTAATTCTTTTTCTGTTCTATCATCCAATCGTCCGCGTTGATTTAAATCTTTATCAACTATAAAAACTTTGCTAGATGATAAATCTTCATCAAGATTTACTTTGCTTTTTAAGCTGTTAAATATATCTTGAATAGCATTAGATTCTCCAAATACAAAATGCCAAAATCTTAAATCTTCATAAGAACTTATTTCATTTTTAAGTTTTTCAGCTTTTATTTCAGTGCCTTTTGGCATTAAAATAACGATTTGAAATTTTTTAAAACCTTTAAATTTATCATAGACTAATTCCTTTAAATTTAAAGCAACAGTATTGTTTTTCACTAAGTCTTCTCCAAAAAAACCAAGTACTGTGATATGTTCTTTTAAAACAATAGGTTCTTCAGAATTTGAAGAAAATGATTGTAAATCTAATACCGATTCATTTACAATATCAAGCGGTGCATAATTATGCGTAGCAGGGTAAAGCATTAATAAAAATGTAACTGGAAGAAAGAATAAAATTCCTAAAACTATATACCTGCTAACTTTTTTATACTTCATTAAGTAACATCTATTTTATACTATGCAAAAATAAAAAAAGACGGTTTAAAAACCGCCTTTATATATCTATTTAACTAAAAATTATAGTTAAAAATCTCGTTTTATGTACCCATCTTTATATACATCAAAAACATAACCACCTTCTTGTAACAATATGAATAATAAGTATATAATTAAGAAAATGGCTGTCCATACTACCATACGTTTTAAGGCTTTTGTTTCATCACGCATGTGCATAAAATCCCAAGTAATGTAATAGGCTTTTACTAATGTTAAAATGATGAAAATCCAGTTTAAGGCTTTCATTCCTAAAAAGGGAGCCATTAAGGATGCTGGTTTTAATATACCTAATGCAACTTCAATTACGGTAACGATAGTTAAAAACACTAAAACGCCCCAAATTTTTTGAGTATTTGATTTAAACTTAACTAAACCTCTAAATATTGCTAATTTATGTTCTTGTGCCATTTTTAATGCTTTTTAGATTTCCTTCTTCAAGGAAATGACAGTAATATTATTTATTAAACTAGGTAGAAGAATGTGAATACAAATACCCAAACTAAATCTACAAAGTGCCAGTATAATCCAACTTTTTCAACCATTTCGTAGCTTTTACGCTTTTCGTAAGTTCCTAGTACCACATTAAAGAATATGATGATATTAATGATAACTCCAGAAAATACGTGAAATCCATGAAAACCTGTTATAAAGAAAAAGAAATCAGCAAATAGAGGTGAACCGTATTCATTAACATGTAAATTGGCGCCTTCAACAACTAATTTTCCGTTATCTTTTATCTGTTTTAGAGATGCTTCTCTTGATAATACAGTTTTTTTGCCATCTTCATTTATAATTTGTGTTCTCACTAAAACATTACTATGCGCTTCTAAACCATTTAAAACTTCATCAACCGTGTAAGTTGGCAAAGTGCCTTCGCTTGTAAACCAGAGTCCAGAATTTCTTTTGTCTTGAACACGCTCTTTGTGCTCATCTATAACAACAAAGTCTCTTAGCGCCACACGCTTAAATTTTTGCTCTCCATCAACTTCAATATACTCTCCAAATTGTAAAATATTTCCACCTTTTGTTTGTACAGCGCCATAATCTCCTTTGATGAATGTATTCCATTCCCAAGCTTGAGACCCAACGAATATTAAACCACCAATAATGGTTAAAAACATGTAAATAGTTACTTTTCCTTTGTCTAAATGATGACCAGCATCAACGGCTAATACCATGGTTACAGACGACATAATAAGAACAAACGTCATGAAAGCCACATAATACATTGGTGCATCTACACCGTGTAAAAAGGGAAAGTGAGTAAACACTTCATCGGCAATTGGCCATGAATCTATAAATTTAAATCTTGAAAATCCGTAGGCTGCTAAAAACCCTGAGAATGTTAAAGCATCTGAAACGATGAAAAACCACATCATCATTTTACCGTAACTTGCTTTTAGTGGTTGGTTACCACCTCCCCAAGCTTTACCTTCTGCTACTGCTGTACTCATATATAATGGTTGTTATTTAAAAGTTGCACAAAAATAATCAATTTATTTATCTAAAGAAACATCAAACACTAAATTATACGCACTCTAAATAAAAACTTCTTTCTATGGTTCTTAAGACCTTTGAAAATCAGTAGAAACTATCTAACAAAATATAAAAACAAAAAGAGATACACCCAAAGTATATCAATAAAGTGCCAAAAGGTTGCTGCTAGTTCAAACCCCAACATTTCGGTAGCATTATACTTTTGTTTAAAATGATTATAAATTACTACTAAAAGGCAAATTAAACCAACAACAACGTGTAAAATATGCACAATAGCTATTAAATAGATATAAGACATGGTTACATTACTGGTTGGTCCAGTAAAATTATAGCCTAAATCTATGATTTGTTGAAAGCCTGAAAACTGATAAAAAATAAAAATAACTCCTAGAACAAGGGTTGCTAATAATCCAATAGTAGTGAGCTGTCTGTTGCCTTTTTTTAATGCGTTTTTAGCAATAATAAATGTGATGCTACTTATGATGATGATAATTGTACTTATTATAAAAGCATTTGGTAACTGAAAATCTTTTAGCCAATCTGGGCGAGAACTACTTACCACAAAAGCACTGGTCCAGCCTGCAAAAGACATAATTAGTGAAATGATACCAAACCAAAGCATCATTTTTTTTGCTCTGTTATTTTTTTCTTCTTGAGTTCCTTGAGTTAAATCCATGGTTAACTTATAAATTTATCAATTACATATACAATTTGAACTAACGTTATATAAGATACACTTGCTAGCATCAATTGCTTTGCAGCTTTTTCAGTCATTTCCTTAAATAATCTTATGGCATAATATAGCATTCCTAATCCTAAAATAAAAACTAGAATAGCTGCTACTATGGATAGATTTAATGTTCCTGTAAATCCAAACACTGGAATAATAGAGACAATTACCGTCCAAATAGTGTACATGATGGTTTGCACTGCTGTCCCTCTATCTTGTTTTCCTGTAGGCAACATAAAAAATCCACCTTTTTTATAATCTTCAAATAAAAACCATCCAATAGCCCAAAAATGAGGAAACTGCCAAAAGAATTGCAGTGCAAATAACGTTCCTGGTTCAATACCAAAATCATCGGTAGCAGCTACCCAACCTAACATAAATGGAATAGCGCCTGGAATGGCTCCAACAAAAACTGATAAAGGTGTTTTTGTTTTTAAAGGGGTGTAAACACAGGTATATAAAAATATTGAAATAGCACCAAACATTGCTGTTTGCTTGTTAATGGTGTATAAAATAATAATACCAGCTATTGTGAAAACTGAAGCAATAATAAACGCCGTATTTACAGACATTCGTCCTGCGGGAATAGGTCTGTTTTTGGTGCGATCCATTAAAGCATCTAAATCTTTTTCAATGATTTGATTGAATGCATTTGAAGCACCAACCATAAAATAACCGCCTAATGCTAGTAAAAAAAGAGTTTTAAAATCGACAGTATCAACACCTAGTAAATAGCCAGCAACAGACGAAAACACCACGCTTAATGCGAGTCGCATTTTAGTAATTTCTTTAAAATCGTGAATTAAAGAAGGATTTTCTATGGCCGTTTTCGATCTACCCAAAATAGTATTTAATATCGCATGTTTTATTGCGAGTGCAAAGATACGTCTTAAAAGCATTTTGAGCAATGCTATGGCAATTTTTAATAACTTTAAGAGTTAAAAATTACCACCAAACCAAAAACACCTTTTTTAATTCACCATTATTAAATTTTACCCAGCATAAAGATGAAAATTTCTCACTGAAATAGGTTTTAGCTATATTTTTGAATTCATTAAAATTCAACCAATTAACATTTGTATGCGGAATGACTAACCAATCTTTCTTTTTTGGAATATAGAATTTGCATGTTTTAAATGAATTTAATTGATTTTGGTTGATGTAAAAACCAACAACACAATTCGTATTTAGTATTTCAAGTTCCATAGATTGTTGTGAAAACGGAACAAACAATTGTGCTTTAAAATACACCTGTTGCGCTATGTTTTCTGATTTTAAATCCAAAGCTTTTAGATAATGTTCACAAGCCTCAGCATTTAAAAGAGGCAACTGTTTATCTTTAAGTTTGGTTAATTTTTCTATTAAAGAGTCTTTTCTATTTGGACCAATAAAATGCTCGATTTCAGAATTTCCAACTGAAGCATCGTACAAATAAAATTTATAAATAATTTCTAAATGAATGGGTTTATTGTTTTTAAGAAGTAAACAATCCAATTCACCCAAAGTGATTTTATTATTTTGAATTTGAATGTTTTCAGCTAAAATGGAAATATTTTTTTGTTGCTCTAATTGAAAAGACACCAAACGTTCTACGTATTTTCCTAAGAGTAATTTTTCATCTATTTCAATATCTATTTTGTTAGATTCTGAAACGATTTCAAAAGGCTTTAAATTAAGAATAGCTTTGCTTTTCCATAATAATGGAGTTTTTAAAAAGCCTTCGTATCTTTTTTGCAGCATTTCATTCTGTCTTATAATCACTCAAATTAACGGGCCCTTCTAGCAAAACCTTAACAATTTGAAGTGTTCCTTCATCCGTAGTTTCTATGTGCCATTTAATTAATGAAATAGCGCTATTTTCAATTTCAATACCTGTAATACTTCGTGGATGTACACAGCTGCCATCATTAAAAAATGCAATATCTCCAGGTTCTGGGAAACGAGGTCTGTGTGTATGTCCCACAATGGTTAGTAAATTATTATTTTCAGTAATCCACTTTTTTGTTCTGCGCTCTACTTTAATAAGTTCGGTATAGTTTTTTGCGGGACTTGTTGGGTCTGCAATTCCCATAACATTTAGAGGTTTCCAGAGTACACGAACCATAAATCGGCTCCATTTCCAGAACAAATAATTCCACCAATCTGCTTGATGACCGTGAGTTAAAAATAATTCTTGACCCGTAGAAGTGTGTTTTAAAACAATGCCTTCATGATATTTAATGTCTCCAAAAAGTTCAACATCTTCACCTATTTTAGGGTCAAAATATGTTGATAAATGTTTTTTTACATAATCTGGGTTTCTGTAAACCATATCGTGGTTTCCCCAAATCATGTGTAATCTATTTTCTTTATGAAATAATTTCATTAGCATAAACACATTTTTATGTGCGTTTAAAATAGAATTGAACGATAAATTTTCCCAAAGTTCGTCGCCGTCTCCAATCTCACAATATTGAAAACCTTCAGCATAATAATGCTTTAAGGCATGAAAGTAAATGTTTCGGTTATTAGCAAAATCATCTGCAAAACTATTGTCGCCTCTGTGGCAATCACTAAATAATATGAATTTGCTAGCATCATCAAAATCTATGATTTTAGCAGTTTTATATGCATTATCTAATCTTTTCTTTGATGAAAACATGAAGTAAATAGACTTTTCTTAAAATGGATTAATTTTTTAGTGTATAAAGTTAGGTGTTTTCACATTAAGACTCAAACGTACTTTTTTTGTTTAAAACACTTTTCATAAAATTATTTAATTCATGCATTTCGGTTTTATTTGATGCTTTTCCAATACTTCCGCCAAAATATAACAGAAACCAAATTATAACCATAAGAAGCGTTAAGCCAATTTGTAAGGCATAACTTTTTTCTAGTGTAAAATTAGTATACGTCCAAATACCGAATGCAATAAATACCCCAGCTACCATAAAATGCATAAACATAAAAAGCGTCCAAACAGTGGGGTTGGGACCAAATAAACCATGAAGGATACTCGATTTTTCGGTATCTTCATTAATTTCTAAATGTAACTGTGGCGACCAAAAGTGTTGTTTGTGTTTCGGGAATTTAATAAACACATGGTCATCTATTCTAGTAACAATAAAATTAGATTGAGATTTTTTCTCTAATTCAAAAGTTTTTAAAATAGTTTCATTGTTTTTATCGATTTCAATTTTAAATCGTGGTCTTAAAACAAGGTCATTAGATAATTCCATCGGGTTTTATTTTAGCGGTATTAAATTACTGTTTTTTCTTCAAACTTCAATCTTTACTAAAAAAGAGTTGTGCATTGCTTATATTTCCTATTTTTGCAAAATATTTCGGATAGAAATACTAAATACATCGGATAAGATGTAACATGTAATACAAAGAATATGAGCAATATAGTAGCCATTGTAGGAAGGCCAAATGTGGGAAAATCGACGTTTTTTAATCGTTTAATTCAGCGACGAGAAGCCATTGTTGATGCTGTAAGTGGCGTAACCAGAGATCGTCATTACGGAAAAAGTGATTGGAACGGAAGAGAGTTTTCTTTAATAGATACCGGCGGATATGTTTTAGGCAGTGATGATATTTTTGAAGCAGAAATTGATAAACAAGTTGAGTTAGCCATTGATGAAGCTGATGCCATTATTTTTATGGTTGATGTTGAAGATGGTGTAACAGGTATGGACGAAGATGTTGCCGAATTATTACGCAAAGTAAATAAGCCTGTTTTTTTAGTGGTTAATAAAGTAGATAATGGTACACGAGCCAAAGATGCTGTAGAATTTTATTCGCTAGGTTTAGGCGAATATTACACCATTGCAAGTATAAATGGTAGTGGCACAGGAGACTTGCTTGATGCTTTGGTGGAAGCTTTGCCAGAAAAAGAAAAAGTAGAAGAAAACACCTTACCTCGATTTGCAGTTGTAGGTCGACCAAATGCAGGAAAATCGTCGTTTATAAACGCGTTGATAGGTAAAGACAGATATATTGTTACCGATATTGCTGGTACAACTCGCGACTCGATTGATACGAAATACGATCGTTTTGGATTTGAATTTAATTTGGTAGATACTGCTGGAATTCGAAGAAAATCTAAAGTAAAAGAAGATTTAGAATTTTACTCAGTAATGCGAAGTGTTCGTGCTATTGAACATAGCGATGTATGTTTAATAGTTTTAGATGCTACTCGTGGTTTTGACGGACAAGTGCAAAACATATTTTGGTTAGCCGAACGCAACAGAAAAGGTATTGTTATTTTGGTAAACAAATGGGATTTAGTGGAGAAAGACCATAAGTCTATGAAGGAATATGAAAAGGCTATTAAAAAACAAATGGAACCATTTACAGATGTTCCTGTTATATTTATTTCCGTTTTAACCAAGCAGCGTATTTTTAAAGCTATTGAAACAGCTGTTGAGGTTTATCAAAACCGAACTAAAAAAATAAAAACAAGTAAACTTAATGAGGTGATGTTGCCCATAATTGAAAACTATGGCCCACCGGCTTATAAGGCGAAATATGTAAAAATTAAATACGTTATGCAATTGCCAACGCCACAGCCTCAGTTTGCGTTTTTCTGCAACCTTCCGCAATACGTGAAAGAGCCCTACAAACGTTTTTTAGAAAACAAACTTCGTGAACATTTCGATTTTACAGGCGTTCCTGTTAGTGTTTATATGCGAAAAAAATAAAATCATTTTTAAAGTTTATAGTTTGATTTTAATGTTTATTGGCTATTTTTAAATATTGAAAATACACCAATCTATGAATCAAATCATCACTTTTGGAGAGGTTTTAATGCGTTTGTCGCCTCCAGGAAATAAAAAGTTTATACAAGCCAATTCATTAGAGTTTTATTTTGGAGGTACCGAATTAAATGTTGGACTTTCCATAGCTCATTTTGGTGGTAATGTAAAGCACATCACTTGTATTTCTGATGACTTTATAGGCGATACAGCCATTTCATATCTTAATAAATTCGATTTAGATACTAAGTCAATAGTGCGTTCTGGAAGACCATTAGGCGTTTATTTTTTAGAAGTAGGTGCTGTAATGCGACCCAGTTCAATATCTTATAATCGATCACATTCTGCATTTTCTGGAATACAACCAGAGATGGTCAATTGGGAATCATCATTAAAACATGGCGAATGGTTTCATTGGACGGGTATTACACCAGCGTTAACACAAGGTAGTTTTGATACTTTAAAGGCAGGTTTAAAATTGGCAAGGAAAAAGGGAATGCAGGTTTCTGCAGATCCTACTTACAGAAGTGGGTTATGGAAATATGGCGTTGAAGCTAAAGTAGCTTTAACAGAACTATTGCATTGTTCAACCATTTTTATAGGAGGAATTAATGAAATGAATGAAGTTTTAGAAACAGATTTTGGCTACAGCAACGATGAGTTTATTGAAGCTAGTAAGTTGCTCATGGAGAAATTTCCATCTATTGATAAAGTCTTTGATAAAATTAGAACTTCCATAAATTCGTCATGGCATAAAATAAGAGCGCGCATGTGGAATGGCGAAGAATTTAGAGAAACTCAAGATTTTGATATTACACATATTGTTGATCGCATTGGCACAGGTGACGCTTTTGCCGCTGGTTTAATTTATGGCTTGCAGCATTTTGATGATTATAAATCTATGGAATTTGCAAGTGCTGCTTGTGCTTTAAAACATACTTATGAAGGTGATGTTAACTACGCCACAGTTCATGAAGTTTCACAAATTTTGGAAGGTAATATTTCTGGTCGTTTTAATAGGTAGTTTTAAAAGAGCTTTAAAAACTTAGGTAAATATGGGAACTAAATTACCAGCCACCAGAAGCGCCGCCGCCACCAAAACTACCGCCACCGAAGCCTCCACCAAAACCACCACTGCTGCCTCCTGATGACCAACCACCACCACCAGAGCTTTTTCTGTAACTGCCACGGCCCATATTACTTAAAATAATAGCTTCTAAGATATCTGTTCCAAAAGATCTGTTTCCACGATTACCACCTTTGCCACCACCACGTTTATTCTTAGAAATGGAAACAAGAATAATGATAAAAATAAAAATCAGAATAAAAACAAAACCAATTGGGAATTCATTTTGGTTTGAAGATGGTCTTGAACCCTGGTATTCACCAGTTAAAACTTCGAAAATTGCATCAGCCCCTCGATTTAACCCACCGTAATAATCATTTTGTTTAAAATAAGGGATTATATCACGCTCAATAATACGTTTAGAGAGTGCGTCGGTAAGTAAATATTCAATACCTTTTCCTGTATTTATGGCAATTTTCCTATCATCGCGAGCTAATAGAATTAATATCCCATTATCTTCTTTGGCTTGCCCAATGCCCCATTTTTCTCCCCAATTAGCGCCTAAATAGGTGATATTCTCACCATTAGTTGAAGGAATGATTGCTATAACAATTTGAGTTGAAGTCGTATCAGAATACTTAACTAGTTTTTGTTCAAGGCTATTTTTCTCTGAAGCGTCTAAAAGTTTATAATAGTCGTAGACACTTGTTTGAAAATCTGGTTTTTCTGGAATTTGATATTGCGCATTGGAAAAACTGAAAGACAAAAGGGCAAGCATAAAACTTAATAAAAAATTAGCTTTTATTTTTGATTGTAATTGCCGATTATATTCTAAAAACTGCATACTGAAACTTTATCCTTTAGAAATTTCGTTTGATAATTCGTTGCTATCACCATGTTCCCATGGAAAATATTTTGCCAACTGCTCACCAGATTTTATAATACCATTAATTAATCCTTGTTTAAAATCACCTGATTTAAAATGCGATTGCATGATGTTTTTTGTGCTATCCCAAAAATCTTTTGAAACGACATCGTTAATGCCTTTATCACCGAAAATAACAAAGGTTTTGTCCTCAACTGCTACGTAAATTAAAACACCATTTTGAAGTTTGGTATTGTTCATTTTTAACAAATGAAAAATTTCTAAAGCACGATTTGTGGCATCGCCGCCTTTAGAAATTTTTTCTATGTGTACTCGTATTTCACCAGAAGTTTTTAATTCAGCTGTTCTAATAGCTTCAATAATTTCTTCTTCTTCTGTAGTTGTTAAAAATGCTTCAACATTATTTGGCATGATGGAAATTAATTAAAATCAAAGTTTACATCTGGCGCTTTTTCACTTCCAGCTTCCGATTTGAAGTATGTCATTTCATCAAAATTTAAAATTCCTGCTAATAATGAATTAGGGAATGTTTTTATATGCTTATTGTAAGGCTCAACAGCTTCGTTAAAACGGTCTCTTGATACATTAATTCTGTTCTCAGTACCTTCTAATTGACTTTGTAATTCCAAAAAGTTTTGGTTAGCTTTTAATTCTGGGTAACGTTCTACAGTAACTAGTAAGCTTTTTAAAGCACCAGATAAACCACCTTGAACTTCATTAAATTTAGCCAATTGCTCTGGTGTAATATTTGTAGGGTCTATTGATACTGAAGTTGCTTTAGCTCTGGCGTTAATAACAGCTTCCAAAGTTCCTTTTTCAAAATCTGCAGCGCCTTGTACAGTTTTTACCAAGTTTCCTATTAAGTCGTTTCTACGTTGATAACTGCTCTCAACATTTGCCCAAGTTTTTGTAGCGCTTTCTTTTAAGGTTACAGCTGTATTATTAAAGCCTTTTCCCCAAGAATAAAGACCAAATATTACAATAGCAATAATAATTAATGGTAGCCATTTTTTCATGATAATTTAGTTTTTGTGATTAGTGTTTATTGTTATGTAATACGTTAGACACCTATTTTTTATAAATGTTACTTATTTAGATTTTTTTTAATACTAAAAGATTGCTTTTGAGTTTTGCTAAAAATTAAAGATGCTCCTTTATTTTAATCAATTGATTTTTGATATCTTCAAGTTTACTAACAATTTCAAAGTTATTTAAAGCTTCTTTTTTTTCTTCTTTTAAATGCGTTTTTGCACCGTCTAATGTAAAACCGCGTTCTTTAACTAAGTGGTAAATAAATTTAAGATTTTTAATATCTTCTGGTGTAAACTTACGGTTACCTTTTGCGTTTTTTTTCGGTTTTAAAACATCAAATTCTTTCTCCCAAAAACGAATAAGTGATGTATTCACCCCAAAAGCTTTGGCAACTTCGCCAATAGCATAATATCGTTTCTCTGGTAAATCTATATGCATTAGTCTAATGATTGATTTTCTAATGAAGCATGTTCTAGTAACTTAGTAAATTCTTCTGCTGTTAAACTTCCATAATAGAAATTTATAGGGTTAATACGGTCACCGTCTTTAAATATTTCGTAATGTAAATGAGGCGCTTCCGAACGACCTGTACTGCCAACAAAGCCAATTAAATCGCCTCGTTTTACCTTTTGGTTTTTCCGCACATTGTATTTGTACAAATGCGCATAAAGACTAACATAGCCAAAACCATGATCTATTCTAATATGATTTCCATAACCACTAGAGCCAGAATCTGCACGTACTACAACACCATCGCCGCTGGCATAAATAGGTGTACCTCGTGGTGCAGTAAAATCCATGCCCCAATGCATTTTTCGTACTTTGGTAAATGGGTCTGATCGCATGCCATAACCAGAAGCCATTCGCGTTAAATCTTCATTGCTAACGGGCTGTATTGCCGGAATTGCAGCTAATAATTTTTCTTTTTCTTCAGCAAGTATAGCAATTTCATCAAGAGATTTTGATTGCACTACAATTTGTTTTTGAAGAATATCAATACGTTTATTACTTTCAATTATAAGTTTTGAATTATCAAAACCTTCTAAATCTTTATATCTGTTTATACCGCCGAAACCAGCTCGCCTTTGTTCATCTGGTATCGGGTTGGCTTCAAAGTAAACACGATAAATATTATTATCTCTATCGGCAACATTGGTTAAAACAGCTTCAGCTTCGTTCATTTTTTTATTTAAAATGTCGTACTGAAATTTCATGTTTTGTAATTCGCGATTAAGCACTTTTTCTTTGGGAGACTCAACATAATTCCCAGCAATAGAAACAAACATAAAGGCAAAAATAGCCGATGCCAAAATAAATACAGATGCGTATTTAAAGGTGTTCCTTTTTTTTCGCTCTATTTTTTTATAAGAAAGCGATTCAGAATCGTAATAATATTTTACCTTACTCATTACCTAAATTATAGTATTTTTGCTGAAAATTTACGACATCAAACGTCCTAAATTTATAACCAAACGAACAAATATAAAAATTGTTTCGAATTAATAGTCATTTAATAGAAACAACATTACCCATAAAAGTAAATGAAGTCACAAGATATCCGTTCTAAATTTTTAACTTTTTTTGAAGAAAAGAAGCATACCATTGTGCAATCTGCGCCTATGGTTTTAAAAGATGACCCTACCTTAATGTTTGTAAACTCAGGTATGGCACCCTTTAAAGAGTATTTTTTAGGCAATGCACAACCTAAAAATAATCGTATTGCTGATACTCAAAAATGTTTGCGAGTTTCTGGAAAACATAACGATTTAGAAGAAGTTGGCTATGATACATATCACCATACTTTATTTGAAATGTTGGGTAATTGGAGTTTTGGTGATTATTTTAAAAAAGAAGCCATTGCTTGGGCTTGGGAACTTTTAACTGAAGTTTACGGCATAGATAAAGATATTTTATATGTTACCGTTTTTGAAGGTAGTGATGATGCTGATAATCTTGAAATGGATACCGAAGCTTATGATTTTTGGAAGCAGTTTATTGCAGAAGACCGGATTTTAAAAGGTAATAAAAAAGATAACTTTTGGGAAATGGGCGATCAAGGGCCTTGTGGACCATGTAGTGAAATTCATGTAGATATTCGCTCAACAGAAGAAAAAGCTAAAGTTGACGGGAAGACACTTGTAAATATGGATCATCCACAAGTTGTGGAAATTTGGAATTTGGTTTTCATGCAATATAACCGAAAAGCAAATGGTTCTCTTGAAACTTTACCAAATAAACACATTGATACGGGAATGGGTTTTGAGCGACTTTGTATGGTTTTACAAGGCGTGCAATCTAATTATGATACCGATGTTTTTAAACCCATTATTAGAGAGATTGAAACTATTTCAGGTAAAAACTACGGAAAAGACGAAAAGGTTGATGTCGCTATTCGAGTTATTTCAGATCATGTTCGTGCTGTCGCCTTTTCAATAGCCGACGGGCAATTACCAAGTAATACTGGTGCTGGCTATGTTATTAGAAGAATTTTGCGTCGTGCAATCCGCTACGGATTCACATTTTTAGATAAAAAAGAACCATTTATTTATAGATTAGTTGAGGTTTTAAGTAAAAAAATGGGAACTGCTTTCCCAGAATTAAAAGCTCAAAAACAGCTTATTGAAAATGTTATAAAGGAAGAGGAACAATCTTTTTTACGAACCTTGGATCAAGGTTTAGTGCTTTTAAATAGGATTGTTGAAGAAACCAAAGGAGATACTGTTTCGGGTAAAAAAGCCTTTGAACTTTATGACACTTATGGTTTTCCTATAGATTTAACAGCGTTGATTCTCTCTGAAAAAGCATTTAAACTTGATGATAAAGGTTTTAATGAAGAACTTCAGAAACAAAAAAATCGTTCTCGTGCAGCAAGTGAAATGTCCACTGATGATTGGACCATTTTGGCTAATGACGCTGAAGAAGAATTTGTGGGTTATGATACCCTTGAAGCTCAAGTAAAGCTAACACGATACAGAAAAGTAACCTCTAAAAAAGATGGTGAAATGTATCAACTCGTTTTTAATTTGACGCCGTTTTATCCAGAAGGTGGTGGGCAAGTAGGCGATAAAGGCTATTTGGAAGATACTCATGGCGATGTGGTTTATATTCTAGATACAAAAAAGGAGAATAACGTTATTATTCATTTTACTAAAAACTTGCCGAAGCACATAGATGAAACTTTTAAAGCGGTAGTAGATGCAAAACAGCGTCACCGAACCGAATGTAATCATACAGCAACCCATTTGTTGCATCAGGCATTGCGCGAGGTTTTAGGTACGCATGTGGAACAAAAAGGAAGTGCGGTACATTCAAAATATTTACGTTTTGATTTTTCACATTTCTCAAAATTGACTGTCGAAGAATTACGCGAAGTAGAGAATTTTGTAAATAGACGAATAGATGGAAAATTACCTTTAATTGAAAAGCGAA
>JBAQZZ010000021.1:0-1903 GCA_049791475.1 Flavobacteriaceae bacterium
ATCCGTAAGGGTCGTTTGCCGAACAGAATCGCCTGCGCACGCAGCTCACGGCAGTTGAAGAAAGATTGAAGGCCTTCGGACGCCGCAAATCGTCACAGTCGGCCAGCGACGATAATGCCGCCTGACCGGCGGATCTGGGATTAACATGCGGCCTGCTCGCGCTCAGCGCAGGGTACCGGGTCGCACGGCAACGGAATGATATCAGGATATGGCCGAGAAGGAAGACGCCCCGCTGATCGATCTCAACGAGGCTTCGATCAAGAAGCTGATCAGCAAGGCGAAAAAGCGCGGTTACGTCACCTATGACGAGCTGAACGAAGCGCTGCCTTCTGGCGAGATGAGCCCCGACCAGATCGAGGATATCCAGACCGCGCTCAGCGAAATGGGCGTGCAGATCGTCGAAAATGACGAAGACGCCGAGGCTGAAGCCGATGGCGAAGAAACACCCGAAGTCGCCGCCGATGACGATGACGATGACGATGAGGATGACGGCGAGAAAAAGGGCCCTGCCAAGGATGCCCGCGCCGGCAACCGCAAACTCGCGACCGGCGAACGCACCGATGATCCGGTGCGCATGTACCTGCGCGAAATGGGCGCGGTCGAACTGCTCAGCCGCGAAGGCGAAATCGCCATTGCCAAGCGAATCGAAGCCGGACGCGACATGATGATCATGGGGCTGTGCGAAAGCCCGATCACCTTCCACGCGATCATCCAGTGGTCCGAAGCGCTCAACAACGGCGACATGCAGCTACGCGAGATTCTCGATCTCGACGCGATGCTCTCCAAGGAACCGCCGGCCGACAAGATGGCCGAAGGCGCCGAGGATGACGACGACGACGGCGAAATCTCCGAAGCTACCGCTGGCCCGACCATCCGCGAAGATGACGAAGTGAAGGATGAGCCGGACGCTGACGGCGACGACGATGAAGACGGCGAAGGTCGTCCCAAGCGCGAAGAGGAAGAGGAGGAGGACAACACCCTCTCCCTTGCCCAGATGGAAGCTGCGCTGAAGCCCGAAGCGCTCGAAACCTTTGCCCGCATTACCACGCTGTTCCTCGCTTTTGAAAAGCTTCAGGGCGAGCGTGTGGACACGCTGGCGGTGGGCAACGATTTCCCGGCCGCGAAGGAAAAGAAGTACGAACAGCTGCGCGAAGACCTCACTGCCGAGGTCGAAAGCGTCCAGTTCCACGCTACCAAGATCGAATTTCTGGTCGACAATCTTTATGCCTTCAACCGCCGCCTGACGACGCTGGGCGGGCAGATGCTGCGCCTCGCGGAACGTCACAAGGTCAAGCGGATCGACTTCCTCAATGCCTATATGGGCAACGAGATGGACGATGCGTGGATCAAGGAACGCGCCAAGAAGGACAAGAAGTGGGCCGCCTTTGCCGAGCGCGAGGAAGACGCGATCGAACGCATCCGCAGCGAGATCTCCGATATCGCCGCGCAGACCGGCATGAGCCTCCCCGAGTTCCGCCGCATCGTGACCATGGTGCAGAAGGGCGAGCGTGAAGCGCGTATCGCCAAGAAGGAAATGGTCGAGGCGAACCTGCGTCTGGTGATTTCCATCGCCAAGAAATACACCAACCGCGGCCTGCAATTCCTTGATCTTATTCAGGAAGGCAATATCGGCCTGATGAAGGCTGTCGACAAGTTCGAATACCGCCGCGGTTACAAGTTCAGCACTTACGCCACCTGGTGGATCCGGCAGGCGATCACCCGCTCGATTGCCGATCAGGCGCGCACCATCCGCATTCCGGTGCACATGATCGAAACGATCAACAAGCTGGTGCGCACAAGCCGTCAGTTCCTGCACGAGGAAGGCCGCGAGCCGACCCCGGAAGAAATGGCGCAGCGTCTCTCCATGCCGCTCGAAAAAGTGCGCAAGGTGATGAAGATCGCC
>JBAQZZ010000022.1:0-11838 GCA_049791475.1 Flavobacteriaceae bacterium
GTTCAGGTTTTGCTTCGGCCTTTTTTGGCAATGGAAAAGTGCAGGCAGCCGAAACCTTGCCAAGACCGGATAAAATAGGCATGATGCAAGAAATGGCCAAAATGGATATGAAAATGGGGGCGCACGCCCTAAAGTATCGCCCAAGCAAAGATGAAAGCGTCGAAATGAAAAATGAGTATGGCATGCAGATGAAAGATGATATGAGTGGCATGAACATGGAAAAATCCAAGACTGTTGATCCAAAGGTCATGAAAATGGAAGGCATGCAAATGGATAAGGATTCCACCATGGCAGGAATGCAAATGGATCATTCCAAAATGAACGCCATGGGCGATACAATGAATGATGGTGCTAAGGAAATGGATGCCATGGAAGGCATGCAGATGAATGAGCAAAAGGATACAATGAAAACGGGCAATATGGAAGGCATGGATTTGTTTTCGGAATATAACTACGACTTTTTAAAATCACCGGAAAAAACGAGCTACCCTGAAGGTACTCCAGTTAAGGAAATTTTATTGAACCTCACAGGGAATATGCAACGCTATATTTGGAGTATGAACGGTGTTCCGCTATCCGAAGCCGACAACATCAAAATAGAAGGCGATCAGGTTACCAGAATAACATTAAACAATTTAACCATGATGCATCACCCCATGCATTTACATGGGCATTTTTTTAGAGTCATTAATAAAAATGGGGAATATTCACCGCTAAAGCATACGGTAAATGTACCACCAATGCAGGATGTTACCATCGAATTTTATGGCAATGAGTATGGCGATTGGTTTTTTCACTGCCATATTTTATATCATTTAATGGGCGGAATGGCGCGTGTTATGGGTTATGATACACCTCCAGACATTCGTATGAAAGGCTACCCTGCATCAATTGCAGTAGCAGAAACCGATCTTTATTATTCTTGGGGAATGGTTGATGCATCCTCACAAAACACGACTCTTAATTTAGTAGCTTCAAACATGAGAAACCAATTCAATGCTTCGGTTGAATTTGGTTATAATGAAAACCTAGAAGCAGAATTTACTTACGAGAGATATTTGCATGATTATTTAAGGGTATTTGGTGGTGTCAATATTGAAAATGAAATAGACGGAAGTTTAAATGAGTTTAAAACGGTTGCAGTTGCCGGTATCAGGTTTTTAACCCCTTATTTGTTTAGCCTCGATGCAAGAATTGATAGTGATTTAAGACCTAGAATTGGTCTTGGGCGGAGTATCATGTTATTTCCAAAATTTTCTGTGTTTGGCTACTACGAGTATCAATTAGATTTTGGCTGGGTAAACGCTTTGCCATCTGGAGTTAATACTGAATCTGAAACCGTTTGGAGTGCTGGAGCCGAATATTTTTTATCCAGAAACGTATCGTTTCTAGGAAGTTACGACAACCGTTTTGGCGGTGGTGGTGGATTGTCGGTAAGATTTTAAGTAATAAAGGTAGTTATGATGTACACGTGGATAATAGTATTGGGAGTAATTATCTTGGCGGTTATCCTATATGCAGGTAAAAACGGAAATAAAATACTGAAGCGGGAAAATCCTTTAGAAATTTTAAACAGACGCTATGCCAAAGGTGACATATCCAAAGAAGAATATGAAGAAAGAAAACAAAGTATTAATTCAAAAAAATAGAGAGATATGAACTATTATTTTAATAAAACCCTCAAAGGTACTTTTGAAGAGGTAATCGAAAAAGTGACAGAAGCATTGAAAAATGAAGGTTTTGGTATCTTAACAGAAATAGATGTAAAAGAAACCTTAAAAAAGAAATTGGATATAGATTTTAAAAAATACAGGATTTTAGGAGCTTGTAATCCACCTTATGCCCATAAAGCGTTACAGGCTGAAGATAAAATAGGAACCATGTTGCCCTGCAATGTCATAGTACAGGAAATAAAAGAAGGGCAAATAGAAGTGGCCGCTATTAACCCTATGGCTTCTATGATGGCAGTAGATAACAAGCAATTGATTAAAATTGCCGATGAAATAACGGCTAAACTTAAAAACGTAATTGAAAAACTTTAAACAATAATTAACACTAAAACAAATAAAAATGAGAAAATTAAAATTATCAATGGGCATTTTAGCAATAGCATTTGCAACCCTAACTGTAGTGTCTTGTAAAGATGCAAAAAAAGAAAACAATAATGAGGATGGACATCATTCAGAAATGAGTACAGATGAAGATCATTCAAAAATGAATCACGATAATAGTGATGGTCACCATGATGAAGAAGCAACTCACGATAACAGTGATGGACATCATGATGGAGACAGCGCAGAGATGTCATCTGCGGCAAGAGATCTTGATGTTAGTGCTCAAAAAAATCCAGCAACAACACCAATTATTGATGCTTACTTGCAAATTAAAAATGCTTTAGTAACCGATAGCAAAGAGAACGCAGCAAAAGGAGGTACAGCATTACTTGCGGCTTTTTCAAAATTTGACATGACAACACTAACAGGTGAATCCCATAAAGAATATATGGAAATTGCCGAAAGTGCAATTGAACATGCTGAACATATTGTAAAAAGTCCTATCGACCATCAAAGAGAGCATTTTGAAACATTAAGTACTGATGTTAATGATTTAATTACCCTTTTAGGCACTGATAAAACCCTGTATCAAGATTATTGCCCAATGAAAAAAGTAACATGGTTGAGCGAAACCAAAGCTATTAAAAACCCCTTTTATGGTAGTGAAATGTTAACCTGTGGGAATGTAAAAAAACAAATTAATTAAATGAAGATTGTTAAAATCATAGTATTGGTTTTACTGGTAGCGTTCGTGGGGATTCAGTTTGTTCCCACGGTACGTAACCAAAGTGAGAGTGTGCCCAAAACAGATTTTATGTTGGTTAATGCGGTGCCAAAAAACATCAATGAAAAATTACAAGTAAGCTGCTATGATTGCCACAGTAACAATACTGCTTATCCTTGGTACAATAAAGTGCAGCCTGTTGCTTGGTTATTGGAGGATCATATCAAAAACGGAAAAGAAGAACTGAATTTCAATGAATGGGCAGATTATTCAGATAGAAGAAAGAAAAGCAAATTAAAATCAATTATAAGTCAGGTTAGAGATGATGAAATGCCTTTGAGTTCATATACTTTAATTCATAAAGATGCTAAATTCAATGAAAATGATAAACAAGCATTAATAGATTGGTTATCAAGATTAAGAGATAGTTTGTAAAGAACCCGTTTTAAAGATAAAAAAGTGAAATCAAAAAAGAAACCAATAAAAGCACTTATTATGGGGTGCTTGCTTTTTTTTAGTTGTAATATTTTATTAACACAAGAGTATGTTGTTGAAGGAGGTAAAGCTTTTTTTAAGGCTAAAATGCCCTTGAATTCTTATACAGGCGAATCAAACGAGTTAAAAGGTAAAGTCAATTTTGAAACAGGGCTATTGGAGTTTAGTGTGTTGGTAAAATCAATTAAAACGGGAATAGAGAAAAGGGATGCCCACATGTATGAGTTGTTAAAGGCAAATGAGAACCCAAATGTAATTTTTAAGGGCAAATTTATTGAAAATTATAACCCTACTGTAAAAACCAAACAAGTACTACAAGTTAAGGGCAATTTTACCCTTGCAGAAACAACACGCGAGGTTATTATAGATATTGAACTAACCTTTGAAGGTAAAGCCATTCGTTTAACGTCATCTTGGAACTTAATGATTACAGAATATCATATAGAACGGCCAAGTAAATTCTTTTTTAAGGTTGATGATAAGCATGAGTTAGAGGTGAATATATTACTTGAAAAAGAAAAAATGGATTAAAAACAAATTAAATAAAAAAGATGAAAAATTTAAAAATGAGTATAGCAGCAATGCTATTGTTAGCAGTTTCTTTTACCAATGCACAGGAAAAAGAAAAAATGAACCACGACCATAGTAAAATGAATCATGACACTATGAAAATGGACAAAATGCAAGGTGCTAAAGCAGAAGCCGTTCTTGCTGATTATTTTATGCTGAAAGATGCTTTGGTAGGAGATGATACTAAAAAAGCGGCACAAGCTGGAACTAAACTTGTAGCATCCCTTAAAGCGTTTGATATGAGTGGTTATACGAAAGAGCAGCAAGAAGAACTGGCTGACATTACAGAGGATGCCACAGAACACGCCGAACATATCGCAAAAAGTGAACTGGAACATCAGCGCGAACATTTTAAGACTCTGAGTAAGGATATTACAGATATGGTAGATATAACAGGAACAAAAAACACGTTGTATCAGCAGTTTTGCCCAATGTATGATAAGGGTAGCGCTTGGTTAAGTACAAGTAACGAAGTTAAAAACCCATATTACGGTAGTAAAATGCTGAAATGTGGTAAAGTACAAAAGACCATTCAATAGATAGTCCTAACTTAGATGTCTTTTTTTTATCAGTTAACAGAAGATTATAAGATATCAGGGCTATCTAGGATAGTTTATAAATCCTGTCGTGGGAAGGAAAAAATAGTTGATGGTTAGTGTTAGTTTCTTCCTAAGTCAGGCAAAATTTTAAGTCCTAATAAGAGAGAGGGCACATATTTTTGGTTAGTAAAGCCCTTTCTCTTAATTAGGCACAATAAAATTATTTGAAAAGAAAAGTTGATTTGGTTAATAGTAGCCTGCACAAGGGAGAGAGGTTAACCCCTAAGAATAAGTTAATAGCATCTCTCTTCCAGTGTCAGGCAAAAAAAAATTGAATAAGAGAATTTTAGTAAAAGATACTTAAATTTGAGAGGAAGACTTATTTTTTTTGATTGATGGAATACCGTCTAACGCTTATTTTCAGGTATTATTTTAAACAGTTTGAGGCGTTCAAGTTAAAACAGTAAATTTAATGATGAAAGCAAGTTGTAAAAGCAGTTGTAATAAAAACCAAAACAACCTAGTGTAAAAAAGTGTCTCAACTATTTATTGTACTCAGTAATAGCTTTTATAGTGTTGGGAGTTTGCTACATCAGTTTGCCAATGTGACATAATTTATAAGTGGTAGCCTAATTAATAACTAGCTAAAATGAAAGTGGACAAGAACAAAGAGTTTATACCAGCTCTAGGCTATAATTGGCTAACGAGTTTTTATGATAAAGCTATCAAATTCACAATGCCAGAGAAAGAATTTAGAAATAAATTGATTGATTACTTAAGTCCAGGTAATGATGAGCAAATTCTTGAATTCGGATTTGGTACTGGTCAGAATTTGATTTTAGCAAGCGAGAGAAATATAAATGCTCACTATGTAGGTTTAGATATTGACCCAAAGGTGAAATATATTGCTCAAGAAAAATTAACTAAAAGGCAAATTAATGTCAAGCTTGATTTATATGACGGAACTGTTTTTCCATATGCAGACAATACTTTTGATAAAGTATTCAGTTCATTGGTGTTTCATCAGCTTGATAAAGAGACCAAAATTTCATGTTTAAATGAAATTAATAGGGTTCTCAAGCCAAAAGGAGAATTAATAGTTGGGGATTGGGGAAAGCCTAAATCTAAAGCTATGAGAATCCTATTTTATATAGTTCAAATTCTTGATGGATTTAAAACAACTTCTGATAATGTAAAAGGATTGATGCCAGATTATATAGTTAACACAGGTTTTTATAATGTTCAAGAATTGAGTTATATCAATACGAAAATTGGAAGCTATTGCTATTATAAAGGATATAAAAGTTACTCAAAACAAAATCAGACGAAATAAAAGAGACATAAAACTCAAGATGTGTTATTTAAAATCGATTATATTTTAAAATATAACAGTAGTATTGTTTACAGGATTTAAAAAAGACAATTTATAGATAAACAATGAAAGAATGTTGTAAAGGCAGTTGTGATAAAAAAACAAAAAAAACTGGACTAAGAAAGTGGTTAAATTATTTGCTTTATACGGTAATAACCATTATCGTTTTAGGAGCTCTGTTACTTCAATTACTTGGTAAAAAACCAGGTGTTTAATAATGAAAAAGATAAGTAACATATCTGAGTTTAATAGCTTTTACAAGCAGCTATTTAAAAAGCTATTATTAACCACAACTTTAGTTGTAGTTATTTCACTTAGTTATGTCTTATTTACGTCTCTTGATGTTGCTCATCCAACCATATCATATATTATAGTGGTATTGGCATTTATAAAAGCTTTTTTTATTGTGCGTCTAACCTTCATCCAGCTCACTAAAATAATTGGGGAAAGCCATAAACTTAGCCATGTATTAACACTTTTTGGAGTATTAATTCTCTTAATCGTGTTATCCTTCTCATTCGACTATCATGCTCTATATGCAACAAATGTTGATAGTTTTAAAACATCACTTACAGGAAATTCGTCATTTATTAGACAATTTTTCGAGTTTTTATATTTCAGTTTAATCACCTTTTCTTCAGTTGGCTTTGGAGATATCGTACCCATTTCTGTTTCAGGAAAAATAATAGTAATGCTAGAAGTCCTTTTAAGCTTTTTTGTATTGGTTTTTGGTATTGCAAATATTAATAGAATACACGTTGATAAATAAGTTGACAAATAACCCTAATTAAAACTAAAATTATGAAAGCACTAAAATTAATTACACTAGTAACTGTTTTCATTGCATCAGTTAATTTTACCAATGCACAGAATAGTAAGGAGACAGAAGATAAGCAAGATGTTATCGCTGTGATGAAAGCCTACAAGGATGCTTTACAAAACTTAACGACCGAAGGCACATTTGAGTTGTTTACCGAAGATTCAAAAGTGTTTGAATCTGGAGGTGTAGAAGGTTCTTATGCGCATTATATAGAACATCATTTAGGTCCAGAATTGGGTCACTTTAAAAGCTTCACTTTTTCAGATTATGAAATCGATGTTCAGGTTGATGGCATTTATGCCTTTACAACAGAAACGTATGTTTACACCATTGTATTAAAACCCAATGATAAAGGCGAAAGTAGAACCATAGCTAAGAAAGGTGTAGCAACTTCCATTCTAAAGAAAATAGATGAAAAATGGAAAATTATTAAAACACATTCTTCTTCAAGAAATAAAAAATAAAACCATATGAAACATCCATAACTAATCCCGATAGCTATCGGGATAAAAAACAATAAATATAAACACATGAATAAATATAAACACATGAAACTACCTATTCTTTTTACCCTATTGTTATGTACTACTCTTTTTACGTCTTGTATGCAAGATAAAAAAGAAACTAAAAAAAATCCAGAGCAATCACAAACTGAAATTACATCGAAGCCGTCAAAGAAAACATTAAGTCCACATACTTCAACTATGGCAATGATAGGTGATGCTCATATTCATATAAACTATTCATCACCTGGAGTTAGAGATAGAATAATATTTGGCGGATTGTTAGCTTACGATCAAGTGTGGCAAGCTGGTGCACATAAAGCTACATGGATAGAAACTAATAAGGATTTAATTATTGACGGTAAAGTATTAACTGCGGGAAAATATGGGTTTTTTACTATTCCATCAAAAGATGAATGGACCATTATTTTTAATTCAAATTGGGACCAACATGGAAAAGATGAGTATGATGAAAAGGATGATGTGTTGCGTTTTAAGGTTAAACCAAAAGAAATGAGTGAAACAACAGAGCACTTAGAATATAAAGTAGTTCAAGTTAATGATATAGAAGGTACTATAACATTGGCTTGGGAAAAGGTGTTAGTTAGTTTCAACTTTAAATTGAAGCAATAAATGGTAAATCATTAAGACGAATTCTTCTTCAAGAAATTAAAAATAATAACATCAATAATGAGCAACTTCACGCAAATAATACATCAGTATAAAACCGACACAGAAAGTGTTTATAATACGTGGTTTGTTGACAATGACCAACGGTTAAAAGCGTTTAGAACTATTCGAAGAGGTGTTATACAAGTCATTGATGATATTAAAAATAAAACGTTTCCAAACGATTTTAAGGAAAGTAGTTTAGAGTTTGTTTTAAGTTGTATTGCAGAGCAAAAACAAGTGTTTTCGGGTGTAGCTCATCCTTTTTATTGGAAACCAAAGTTACGTATTCCTGATATTTATGAAAATCAAAAAAATAAAATAGCTTTCGGTCAATTTCTAGAAAATTGTATTAACGCCAAATCAGAAGAACAAGTTGTAAAGGAAATTGTAAAGTTAGATGCGCTCAAAATAAAAGGTCTTGGCCCGTCGGTAGCAAGTATTTTATATTTTTTACATCCAACTTGGTTTCCGCCATTTAATACAGCCATATTAAAAGGATTTAATGTTCTGTTTAAGGACAAAAAGAAGTTAGGAAGTTGGACAGAGTACCTTAAATTTAGAGAAACCTTAATTGAAACAAATGCTAAAAATAAGTCACAATTATCTAATGATTTAGGAGCAATAGCTGGATTGTTTTTCGAAATTGGTGCCCAAAAAATGCTGATAGGTAGTGACGAATATTTAAGTGAAACCGAAAGAATAAAATTTGAAAAAAATATTGTAAAACGTCAAAAGCAAATCCAAGAAGAAAAACAAGAAGAAAAGCTTCACGACGAAATGCAGTATCATTTATTGAAAATTGGAATCTCCCTAGGTTTTGATGTCATACCAGCCAGAAACGATAAAAGTAAATCTTTTGGAGGGCAAAGTTTTTCATTTATTTCAATGAATACATTCCCCGAACTTCCTTGCGATAAGGAAACCCAAACCACAATAGAACTCATTGATGTACTGTGGTTTAAAAAAGAGACCAATAATATTATTGGTGCTTTTGAAGTTGAAAAAAGCACTAGTATTTATTCCGGAATTTTAAGATTATCAGATTTGTATTTTAGTATTTCAGATGGTGATGAGGTTTTTTATATCATTATTCCAAACAAACGTGAAAAAGACGTTATTCAGCAGTTAAATCGACCAGTAATTAAAAATTCTAAAATACATATAAAATACATTTTGTTTTCTGAATTAAAAACCCATTGTGATGCGATTTGTAAATTTGGAACAGACCTTTCAATAATGGATAAAATAGCCAAATCTGTTTGACTTAATATTGAAAACAAATTATCTCTGTAATTATTCTATATAAAAACAATAAAAAATGGTAAACAGGCACACAGCACTTAAAATTAGAAAGACGCATCGCTATTTAGGCCTTTTCATTGGCATTCAATTCTTGATGTGGACCATTAGTGGCTTGTATTTTAGTTGGACGGATATTGATGAGATTCACGGTGATCAATTTAAAAAAGAAAATCCTGAGCAAGGCGTATTCAAGAACTTGATTGGTGCTTCCGAGCTCGGAAATGAATTAAATATAAAATCTTTAGAGTTAATAGAAATTAATAGTAAACCTTATTTTTGGATAAATGAAGAATATTTATACAATGCGGTTTCAGGCGCAAAAAAAGAGGGCATTACCGAACAAGAAGCAATCAAAGTAGCAGAGCGTTATATGTTAGCTAATTTAGAATTTGACAAAATACAAAAGATTGAAACTGTGGGCGAGCACCACGAGTATCGCGGAAGACCGTTGCCAGCTTATGAGATTTCATATAAAACTGATGAAAATCTTAAGGCTTATGTGGCAATTGAAAATGGAGCTTTTCAAACAGTACGTCATCGCAATTGGCGTTGGTTTGATTTTCTTTGGATGACGCACACTATGGATTATCAAGGGCGAGACAATTTTAATACAATAGTTCTAAGAGTTTTTTCACTTTTAGGATTAATAACAGTACTCAGTGGGTTTTTACTCTGGTATACAAGTTCGCCTACTGTGAGAAAAATAAAAAAAAGTAATTAATTAAAGCCATTAATAAATGAATTCAAAAGAACAAAATCACGAAGAAATGAAAAAAGGAAATTATACAAAGTTTGTATTGATGCTTGCGGCATCTTTTATAGCAATGTACATTACAATGTACCTAAACACTTATCAAATAGATCACGTCTATTTCAGTCTTACACGCTTTTATATGAGTTGTTTAGGTATTGCTGCAATGGCCATCATCATGTTTGTGGCAATGCGAGGAATGTATCAAAACAAAAAGAAGAATATTGGAATAGTCGTTGGCAGCATTATCCTATTTTTTGGTGCTTTGGGACTGGTACGCGATCAGGCGTCAACTGTAGGAGATGTACTGTGGATGAAAGCCATGATTCCTCACCACTCGATTGCTATTTTAACTAGTGAGCGAGCAGATATTCAAGACCCAGAAGTTAAAAAGTTAGCAGAAGATATTATCAAGGCACAAGAAAAGGAAATTGAAGAAATGAAAGCGATGATAAAACGATTGGAAAACAAAAATTAATAAAGGAGGCTAAGGTATTAAAATATCATACTAGTTAAATTGATAATGAATTTGTTTTTTCAATAATAACTAAGTTTTATTTTTTTCATGAGTGAAAGTAGAAGTAATAGAAGAAAGAATAAAAAAAGTAGGCATAAACAGAAAAGTAATATCTCGAAAAAAGATAAAATTGTTGGAGTACTGGCAATAATAATCATCGTCATAATGGCAGTCGTTATGGCCTATTACTATTCTCTTTCAAAAGTAGAAATGGCATTGTTTAAAAAAAATGAATACTATAATACACATTAAAAATATGGTCTGCCCAAGATGTATATCGGCAGTATCAAATATTTTACAAGAGCTAGAGATTACTTATAGCTCAATTAAATTAGGAGAGGTTGAATTAACAATGCCTTTAAATGTGGAAAGTAAAAACATTTTTTCTAAAGTACTTCAAAGTTCAGGTTTTAGTTTGATTGACGACCGCAAAAGCCAGCTTATCGAGCAAATGAAAACTTTGGTGGTGGATAAAATTCATCACTCGTCAGATAAATTGGATATTAAATGGGCAGATTATTTAAGTGATAAATTACATCTTGATTATAAATATTTAAGTTCTCTTTTCTCATCAGTTGAAAGTATTACATTCGAGCAATATATCATCAACCAAAAAATTGAACGCGTAAAAGAACTCATCGTTTATGATGAGTTAAACTTGAGCGAGATAGCTTTTAAATTACACTATAGTAGCGTTGCCTACTTAAGCAATCAGTTTAAAAAGGTTACAGGAATGACACCTACTCAATTTAAAAAAAGTACAAACAAGAACCGTAAATATTTAGATGAGATTTAAGGATTAATTAAGTCAAATCAGATTTATTTTAATTGATACTTTTGGAATTAGTTGGTGTCAATTTTATATATTTTTTTTAAGTACATGACAAAAATTAGTTTAACCTTCATTAAGAGATAGCAATGTTACTGAAATCCAGACCTGTCAGGTTTTCAAAACCTGACAGGTCTGGAAACATCCAAAAACATAAAACTATTGATAATTAGCAACTTAAAATATGTGTTTAAATTTTTGTCATGTACTTAGATATTTTTTGTAAAAAAAAATGTTCAACTAAAATATAATATTATGATAACTAAACTATTTACTTTATCAATCGTTTTAATAACATTTTGCGAGGTTACAGCCCAAAAAATTTACAAAACTGATGAAGGTCATCTTTTGATGATGACTTCGGTTAACGACAAATCCGTCAAGGCAGAAAGTCATAAATTGGCTCTATATCTTGATTATGATTCCAAAATAGTTAATGGTGTCCTTGACCTGAAAACCATAACAACGGATATTTCTAAAATCAACACCATGTTACAAGAGCAAGAAGATCCTTTAATACTTCGGTTTACTGGCACCATCCCTTCGCATGATTTTTTATCAAAACGGCACGACCCAATTAACTTCAATTGGCTAGTAACCGTTACATACCAAGAGAGGTCCTATAAGTCGCAATTTAACGCCACTATTACACATATTGAGCATGGAGTAGCAATGTCCTGCTTGATAAGC